>NZ_JBFUMY010000010.1:0-276221 GCF_054049135.1 Kitasatospora sp. P5_F3
GGAGCGCCGGGCCGACATCTTCGCCCACTTCATCCAGGGCGCGGACCTGTCCGCCGGTGGAGTCCTGCACGCCGTGACGTCCGTCGCCCAGACCCTCCCCGACGCCGATGAGGCCCACGAACTCGAATCGCTCGGCATCCGCGCCATGGAGCTGGCCGCCTCCCTGTGACCGCCCCGCCGCCCGGCCCACTGTGGCCGGGCGGCCCGGCCCGGCCACCACAGCTCAGCCGCGATACCGGGAGAGCCCACCTACAGGCTCTACGAGGATCGCGCGGCCAAGGCCCGCGAGCAGCTCCACCGGACGACCATCGGCATCGAAGCCGCCATCCGCGAGCTGACGGACACCGCCGCCGAGGCGGACCGGCCCGGCTGACCGAAGCCCCGGCTGCCCAGCGCGAAGCCGGGCGGCCCCCGGCAGGGAGCGCCGGGCCGACATCTTCGCCCACTTCATCCAGGGCGCGGACCTGTCCGCCGGTGGAGTCCTGCACGCCGTGACGTCCGTCGCCCAGACCCTCCCCGACGCCGATGAGGCCCACGAACTCGAATCGCTCGGCATCCGCGCCATGGACCCCGCGTGGCACTTCCTGCTGCCTACCTTCACCCTTGACGCACCACCAGGAGAACCACGTGCGCACCTTGCCCCACACCGGGCTCCAGACCCCCGACCAGCCCCGCTACGAGATCACCAGCTGCCAGGAGTTGGTACTGCTCCGCGGAACCCCCTTCCTGGCTGCACTCAGCCACGCAGGCCACAAGATCGGCACCGCCCAGAACTACGGCGACGGGGACGCCACGGAGTTCGTGCCCCACGGGGACTTCCCGATGGCCGACATCGCCCGGTTCGCCGACGCCTGCCGGCTGAACGGCAAGCAGGTCGGCCTCTCCCTGCTGCTGGACCTGCTGATCGAAGAGTTCAACGTCAGCCGCTCGCTCCGCGCACAGGCGCTCCACGGCCGCACCCTGCTCCGCGAAGTCGGCCCCGACGGCAGCACCGCCATCAGCGGCACCATCCCGACACCCGCCACCACCGACGACCGCCGCCGCCTGCGCGAAGCCCTCGGCCTACCGCTCACCCCGGCCGCCGCGACCCAGTTCTGGAACGGCAGCCACTGGGAGAACCTGACCGGCACCGGCGAGTCCTGACTTGCCCCGGCGCGGGCACGGACACCTGTGAGCGCACCGCGACCAGCCCCCCTCACCCGAGCAGCGCAGGAGTCAGCAGCATGCCCCAGTACATCGTCGCCGTCGACGTCATCAACGTGCACGTGGTGCCCGTGCTCGCGCCCACCTCCGAGGCCGCCGAGGCCGAAGCCGAGCGCATCGTCCAGGCCGACCGGAAGACCTGGTTCGACCACACCGAGCCCCTGGTGGTCGGCGACGCCCAGCCCGAAGCCGAGTGGCACGCCGAGCAGGAGGCGCTCAGCCGCATGGGTATCGGTGGGATGCCGGGCCCGCTCCGAGCCAGCCGGCCCACGGACACCGCCCCCGAAGCCACGTTCACCGCACCCCGCACCGACCATCACACCGACGGCACCCCGTGCCCTCCCGAGCACCGGCACACCACCAGCGGCACACCACTCGTTGAGGGATGCCCCGGCCGCGCGTACTCCAAGGCCGCGTGCACGTGCCGCGAGTGGTCGATCGAGTCCCCCGGCAAGGGCTACGTGGACGACGAACGCCGCCGACACCTGCGCACCACCCACTGACACCAGGCCCCCACCCCGACCCACCAACAGGCGCCGCCCGGAGGGCAACCGGACCGCGACCTGCCCACGAAACCCGAGAGAACACGACCACGTGACCCCGACCCGCACCGGCAGCGCGGCCCGCGATGACACACCCGCGCAGCCCGCACCGCACCCGCCCCAAACTCTCCTCGACAGGGACGCACTCACCGCCGACATCACCGTCGGCATCCTCGGCGTTGCGAGCTTCGCCGTCAGCTTCACCCACGTCGTCCAGACCGCCACCGCGGCTGGCCAGACCGGGTGGGTGGCCTACGCCATCGCCGTGTCCGTCGAGCTGATGGCCCTCGGCTCCGTCTCCGAGATCCGCCGCCGCAAGCGCCACGGACAACCCGCCCGCTGGCCCCGCGGTGTCCTGGTGCTCGGCGTCGTCATGAGTCTGGCCGCCAACCTGGCCGTCGCCCAGTCCACAGCCTGGGGATACGTGATGGCCGCCTGGCCCTCCCTCGCCTTCCTCGCCGCCGCCGGAATCATCGAGTCCCGCCCCTCCGGCCCGCAGGCCGCTCCGGCACAGCCCCAACCCGCCGACCCCGGCACCGACGAGCAACGAGCCGCTTCCGACGGCCACCCCCTGCCACCCCACGCCGACCCGGACCAGTCACTGGCCCCGGCGGACGACCGGCTCCAGGACCAAGCCCCCGTCGAACCCGCCGCCGCCATCGAGGCCGCCCACCCCGACGAGCAGCCAGCCCCGCAGTCACCGACGGAACGGCCGACCAAGCTGCGCGTCATGACCGAGCTGCTGGCCGCGCTGCGCGCCGATCCGCAGTGGAAACCGGACTACGACGAGCTGCTCCGCACGACCGGCTACAGCCGGTCGTGGTGCGAGAAGCGCGTAGGCGAAGCCCGCACGCTTCACCACGGCCGCGCCGAGGCCGACCCCGTCCAGGAGCCCTCCGACCGTACGGCCGAACCGTGGCCCCTCAACCCGGTCCGTACGTCCCAGGACGCCGACGGCCGGCCTCTCACCCCCACCTCCCGGCCCGCACCCAACCCGTACGAGGAACCTGCACATGAGCACCACCCTCCACATACCGCCGCAGCTGCGTGACGCCGACGCCTATGTGCTGAACAACAGTGCGGGCAAGGACAGCGCCGCGATGCTCCACCTGTGGGCCACCAGCGCCACCGACGAGATGCTGGAACGCACCACTGTGTTCCACCTCGACCTCGGCAGCGCCGAGTGGGAGGGAGTCCCGGCCCTTGCTGCCGAGCAGGCCGCCGCGTACGGACTGCCCTTCGAGGTCCGCCGCCGCGCGCGCGGCGGCCTGCTCGACCTGGTCCGAGCCCGGGGCCGCTGGCCCGGCCCCGGCACCCCCTTCTGCCGTTCGTACTTGAAGCGGGACGTGGCCAGGAAGTACTACACCGAGCTGACCACCCGACTCGGCGTCACCGGCCGCCCCGCGCACATCGTCACTGCCCTCGGACTGCGCGCCACCGAGAGCACCGTACGGGCCCGCCGCCCGGCCGTCGCCCCTGACCGCGCGGCCGGCTCCGGACGGCGCCAGATCACCACCTGGCTGCCCGTCCACCAGCTCAGCACCGACGCCGTGTGGAAGACCGTACGGGCCAGCGGCATCCCGCCCCACCCCGTCTACCGGCGACTCGACCGCCTGTCCTGCAAACTGTGCCCGTTCGCCGGACGCAACGCCCTCATCACCGCCGCACGAATGGCACCGGACACCGCACTCGACTACGCCCTGGTCGAGGACGAGATCGGCCAGCCCTTCCGCCGCGACCTGTCGATGGCCCGGATCATCGAAGCCGCCGAGCGTGAGGAGCCCAGCCCCGTACGGGCCCTGCGCTCGTGCGGGGCCGACCCTCGTACGCTCCCGCACCGTACGGGAGTGTGCGCCGCATGATCCGTACCGACCCCGCACCGGCTGCAGCCGGCCTGCCGGTCGTCCTCAGCTTCGGCATGGGAGTGGACAGCACTGCCATCGCCCTCCGCTGGCTCACCGAACCGGCCAGCCGGAACTTCCCCCTCGACCAGCTGACCGTGCTCACCGCGATGACCGGCGACGAACCGGACATCACCCGCAGGCTCACCGAGCAGCACCTGCTGCCGCTGCTGCGCGACACCGGCACACGCTTCGTCCAGATCAGCCGGACCAGCCAGCGCGGCGGATACACCGTGCTGGACGACTCCCGCACCCCGCGACGACTGATTACGCGCGGGCCGTGGCGACTGTCCGATGAACTCCGGGCCAGCGGCACCGTCCCCCAGATCGCGGCCAAACGCCGGCTGTGCAGCTTGCACGCGAAAGGCGCCGTGCTCGACGGGTGGCTGGGCGACGAGTTCGGCGGCCGACCCTTCCGGCACATCCTCGGCTTCGCCGCAGAGGAACTGCGCCGGGCCGAGCGCGACGAGGGCTTCACCGCCATCGGCCGCCGCCCCGAGTACCCGCTGATCGACGAGTGGGGATGGGATCGCCACCAGTGCGAGCAGTACCTGCTCGACACCTTCGGCGAACCGTGGTCGAGGAGCGCGTGCGGGTACTGCCCGTTCTCGGCCGGCCGCCACGGGCGGGCCGAACTGATCGAACGCTGGCGGGCCGAACCAGCGGTCGGTGCCCAGGCCCTCGCCCTGGAATACACCGCGATGGCCCTCAACCCGCGCTCGAAGCTCTACGGCACCGCCTCCGCCCAGGAGCTCGCCCGCAGGCACGGACTGGCCGGCGTCCTCGGCGAGTTCGAGGAGCACCTGCGACGGCAGCACTGGAGCGTCTACGAGGTCCGGAGGATCATCCACTCCCGCCGCGACGACCCCGCCGCGAAGGGCGCCGCCTGGCGCAGCGTACGCACCAGGTTCACCGGCAGCCGGGCCGAGGCCGCCGCCGCGCTGGCGTCCCTCACCGATGGGGGAGCCGTCACCGACCAGTACGGGATCACCCGGTCCGAGATCATCCCCCGCACCAGCGGGTACCCCGCGATCGAGATGGCACTGGCCCTCGCACCGGCCGGGGTCACCGACAAGGAACGACCGGCGTTCGGGGCGTGGTGGGAACGACTGCACCACCAGGCCGACCTCACGTCTTCGGTCGCGCTCGCCGCGCGACCGAAGCGGAAGTCGGGGGCCAGCGGCACGGCCGAAACCGTACCGACCTCGATGGGCCGGCTTGGGCAAGCCGCTGACCCCCTCCCACGAAGACCGATCCCGAAAGACCGCTACCTCGCATCCGTAAACTAGTACATGTCGAGCCGGGGAAGCGCTCGCCCCTTGAACATCCACCCCGAGGAGACCAGCCGATGGCCCCCGCCCCGACACTCGCCGAACGGTTGGCCGGCGCCACCACCGACAGCCTCAGCGTCGCCGACATCGTCACCACGACCGGCCTGTCCGAGTCCACCGTCCGGCGCCTCACCAAGGAGCCGGGGTGGCCCGCCCCCGACGAGCCCGGCGACCACCACGAGCAGCGGTACCCGCGCGAGGCGTGCGCCGCGTGGATGCGCGACAACCAGGCCGCTCGGATCGACGTGGCGGAACTCCCGGGGGCCGACAGCGACCGCGTCACCATCACCGAGATCGCGAACCGAACCGGTGCCAAGCGCGCCGCCGTCAGCCCGCTGCCCACCAACTACAAGAACAGCGCCGACCCGTTCCCCACCGCCGACGCACTCGGCACCTACAACTGGGGCGAGGTCAAGCAGTGGCTCGGCCGGCGGTCCCGCCGCACCGGCCCTCGCGGCACAACGGAAGTTCCGGCCCCGGCCCCGGCCGAAGCTCCGACCACCACACCGGTGCTCGACGTGCTCACCACCGCCATGATCGAGCGGCTGACCGGCCGCACCAAAGAAGCCGTCAAGACCCTGGTCCGCCGCCCCGAGATCGCCGACCTCAGCAGCGGCAAGGTCGGCCGCTCCCGGGTGTGGCCCGCCGCCACCCTGCTGCCGCTGCTCTGGCAGCTCGGCTACCTGCCCGCCTCGGGCCCGCTCACCACCGAGCAGACCACCGTCCTGGTCGAACTCGGCTACCTCCCCGCCAAGGGGAAGCCGACCCTCGAACAGGCCGCCACACTGCTCGAATTCGGCTACGACCCCAAGGGCAGCGTCGAACACCGTGCGTGGCTCGCGGGGCCCCACCGAACGGCGACCGAGCTGGCCAAGCACTACGGCGTCACCATCAGCGCGATCAGCCAGCGGATCAGCCGCGCGCAGAAGGCCGGCCAGCCCGTGCCGCACCCTGCCGACACCGAGGACGGCAAGCGCTACGACCCCCGGGCCTTCGACGCCTTCTGGAACCCCCCGGCCGGCCAGTAGCCACCGAACACCACGACGGCGCTGCCGACCATCATGGGCCGCTGCGGTACTCCGTTCATCAGCCTTCGGCTTCCCGCAGCTGGCCGCCTCCGCCAGGACCGCCCGTACCTCCGCAAGCATCAGCCCCGTCAGCTCCGCGATCTGATCACGCGGCTCACCCAGATCGTGGAGCCTCACGACGGCCAAGTTCGCCAGCCGCTCCGGCTCCTGCGCCGCTGTCTCCGCGTCCGCCAGGATCTTCGCCGCCCGAGTGCTCGCGCTCGCCCGCAGTTGCTCCGCCCTCCCCGTCTGCTCGTAGTAGTCGGTCAGCGCCGACTCCACCTGCCGCTCGCGCCGGAGACGCTCCGCGTCCCGCGCTGCCTTTGCCTGCTGCGCCGTCCGAGCCGCACTGGCCCGCGACGCCGAAATTCGTCCGCTCATGCATTGAACATAGCTGAAAAGGCTTAAGTCACAAACCCCTTTGAATCCCTCTCGATAAACGTCGATAAACGTCGAGAGATTCCGATATGAAAACCGAGGCGCACGTCACAAGTTCAACGCAGCGAGCGTCCTAAGCTGGCCATCTGCCAGCACCACCAAGCCATCAAGACACCTCTTGCAGATATTCTGAGCATGGTCCGCTGCGCGGGGCTAAAGTGCCCGTATGGCATTTGATGAGGCAGGTGAATCGGCGGCTCGAATAGCCGCCACGCCTACCCTCATCCAGGGCTCGGAAAGCTGGGGGTGGTCGCGTTGATGACCATCCACAAGCTCACCGCAGGCAACGGCTACACCTACCTGACGCGCCAGGTCGCGGGCGGCGACGTACAGCGTCAGCGGGGACAGTCGGCAGCCGACTACTACACCCAGAAGGGCAACCCGCCGGGCATCTGGCTCGGACGCGGTACGCCCCTGCTCGGGCTCGACGGTGCCACCGTCACCGAGAAGCAGATGCAGGCGTTGTTTGGCCTCGGGCAGCACCCGGATGCCGAGCGGATTATCGCCGAGCACCTGGCCGCCAACGTGCGGGCCGACATGGACGACGAGCAGCTCAAGGCCGTTCGCGCCGACGCGATCAAGGCCGCGACCCTCGGCCGCAAGTACCCCGAGTACAAGCCGCTCGACCCGTTCGCCGAGCGTGTCGCGGCACGTCTGGCCATCGTCGAGAAGCAGGCCCGCCGCGAGCCCAGCCGCGAGGAGATCAAGAAGGTCCAGCACGAGGAGTCCACCCGTCAGCGTGCCGCCGTTGCGGGTTTCGATCTGGTCTTCGCCCCGGTGAAGTCCGCTGCGGTGTTGTGGGCGCTGGACGAGCGGGAGGAGGTCCGCGCCGCCGTACGGGCGGCTCACGAGGCCGCCCGCGACGCCGCGCTGGAGCTGTTGGAGGAGCACGCCGCGTTCACCCGCACCGGCAGCACCGGCCAGGCCCAGATCGAGACCAAGGGTCTGGTCGCGGTCGCGTTCGACCATTTCGACTCCCGGGCCGGCGACCCCAACTTGCACACCCACGTCGCCGTCGCGAACAAGATCCAGGGCATCGACGGCAAGTGGCGCTCGTTGGACGCCCGCGGCCTGCTGGCGATGACCGTGGCCACCTCCGAGTTCTACAACAGCCGCTTCGAGACCGAGCTGACCGCCCGGCTGGGCGTTACGTTCGAGGCCCGCGAGGACTCCGTCACCAAGCGGCAGCCGGTGCGCGAGATCGTTGGCGTGCCGACCGAGGTGATCGCGCACTTCTCCTCCCGTCGGACGGAGATCGAGGCCCGCTACGAGCAACTGCTGAGCGAGTACCGGCGCGAGCATGGCCACGACCCCTCCCGGGGTACCTCGCACAAGCTGGCCCGCCAGGCGAACCTTGACACCCGCGAGGGTAAGAAGGCCGCCCGCTCCTTGGCGGACATGCGCGCCGACTGGACCCACACCGTCACCACCGCCCACGGTGAGGGCGTCATCCAGCGCGTGATGGCCGTCGTTCCCGCGCCCGGAACCGCCTCGGTCGCCACCTCGCAGGATGAGCCGAAGCCGGTCGAGATCCCGACTCTGGCGAGCGCTGTGCTGCACGCTGCCGCCGAGGAACGGGCGGTGTGGACGGTGTGGAACCTGCGTGCTCACGCCGAGCGCTTGGCCCGCTCCGAGCACCCCACCACCAGCACCACCGAGCACCAGCAGCTGGTCGAGGCGATCGTCACCGAAGCGATCTCCCCGGCGCACAGTATCCGCGTCGACGCCCCGGCCCTGCTGAGCGAGCCCGAGGAGCTGCGTCGCTCCAACGGCGACTCCATCTTCGTCCAGCACGCCTCCGCCCGGTACACCAGCAGCACCATCCTGGACGCCGAGCGTCGCCTGGTCACCGCCGCCACCACCCCCGTCACCGCCGGACTGTCCGCCGCGTTTGTCGGCGCCGCGATCGACGGCTTCGAGGCCCGCAACCGCGCCCTGGACGAAGGCCAGCGCGCCCTCGTCACTGCCTTCGCCACCGACACCCGACTGCTCTCGGTCGGCCTCGGACCGGCCGGCTCCGGCAAGACCACCGCCATGCAGGCGTACGTCCACGTCGCCGCCCAGGCCGGCCAGCGCGTCGTCCCGCTCGCCACCTCCGCCGCAGCCGCCGCCGTCCTCGCCCGCGACCTCAAGCAGCCCGCCGAGAACGTCCACAAGTTCCTGTGGGAGTACACGCGCGGCACGTACGCGGGCCGCCTCCGGACGGGCCAGCCGGTGCCCGACAACCGAGCCGGCTTCGCGCTGAACCCGGGCGACGTGGTCCTGGTGGACGAGGCCGGAATGGCGGGCACTCTCAACCTGGACAACCTCACCCGCATTGCCGCCGAACGCGGCGCGACCGTGCGCCTGCTCGGCGACTACCGCCAGCTCGCCTCCGTCGAATCCGGTGGCGCGCTGCGCCTGATCGCTGCCGAAGCCGGTGCCGTCGAGCTCACCGAGCTCCACCGGTTCAGCGACAAGGCGGAGGCCGCCGCCACCCTCAAGATCCGCGTCGGCGACGGCGGCGGCCTGGACTTCTACTTCGCCAGCAACCGGGTCGTCAGCGGCTCGCTCACCGCGATGACCGAAGCCGCCTACCAGGGCTGGAAGTCCGACATGCTCGCGGGCCGCACCACCCTGATCAGTGCCCGCGTCGGCACCGATGTCACCGCCCTGTCGGCGCGTGCCCGCGAGGACCGCGTGGCCGCTGGCCAGGTCGACACCGACGGTGTCCTGCTGCGCGACGGCAACCGCGCGGGCAAGGGCGACTGGATCGTCACCCGCGACAACAACCGCAAGATCACCACCAACCGGGGCCGCGACTTCGTCAAGAACGGCGACGCCTGGCAGGTCCTTCGGCGCTACGAGGACGGCTCGCTCACGGTCCGCCACATGGAGCACCGCGGACGCCTCACTCTGCCCGCCGAGTACGTCGCCGCAGGCGTCCAGCTGCTCTACGCCTCCACGATCATGCGCTCCCAGGGCGGCACCGTGGACACCGCGCACCCGCTGGTCACCGAGGACATGACCCGCGAGGAGCTGTACGTCCAGCTCAGCCGTGCCCGCCACAAGACCACCATCTACACCGCCACCCACGAACTGCTGCCGTTCGAGACCGACGAGCAGCTCGACCAGCCCAAGAACGACCCCGACTCCTTCGCCGCCCGCGAGGTCCTGGAGCGCGTTCTGGGCCGCGAGGGTGCCCAGTTCTCCGCCACCGACGCCATCCGAGGCGCCCAGGAAACCGCCGTCTCACTGGCCACGCTGGCCCCCCGCCACCAGCACGCCATCGAGACCCTGACCACCCCCTACTACCACCAGCTGATCCACCGACTCCTCGGCCCCGCCCTCGCCGAGCAGATCACCACCGACGACGCGATGACCGCCGTCGTCCGTGCCCTGCGAGGCGCCGAAGCCGCCGGCTGGCAGCCCGAGCGGCTGATCGCCGCCGCCACCTGGCGCGGCGACCTCGCCACCGCAGACTCCCCGGCCCAGGCCCTCGCCTGGCGCCTGAACACCATCACCGAAGACCGCCTCGCCCCCGCCCACCTCAACGCCCCGACCACCGCCGACACCACCCGCTACGCCGCCCTGGTCGCGCAGCTCACCAACCTGCCCGCCCACCGGCTCGACCCCCAGACCGCGACCGCCGAACCTGCCGCCCTGCGCATCGCCCCCACCGCCGCACAAGCCCCCGACGCGCACCCGCACGTCTCCGCCGAAACCCTCAACCGCTACGCCACCGCCACCGCCACCGCGCTCAACACCAGCACCGACAAGGTCACCGTCCACCCGCAGTGGCCCCACCTCGCCGGCGCTCTGGCCGCCGCCGACCGCACCGGCCGCGACACCACCACCCTGCTCACTACCGCCGCCACCCAGACCACCAACACCAGCGACCCGGTCACCGCCCTGACCCGCGCCGCCCGCACAACGCTGGCCACCGACGGCATCCCCGAGAACCACCAGCAGGCCCCCCAAGCCCTCCGCCACCAGGCCCTCGTCGCCGACGTCCTCGGCACCGAGTACGCCACCCGCGCCCGGGGCGAGAACACCTGGCCCGCCCTCACCACGGCCCTGCGCCGCGCCGAGACCGCGGGCCACGAACCCGCCGCCCTGCTGCGCCAGGTCGCCGAACACCGCACGCTCACCGGTGCCGACAGCCTGAGTCAGGTCCTCGCCTGGCGCGTCGGTCGCCACCTCGCCACCGAGGCCCCGGCCACCACGGGGCAGCCGACCGATAGCGCCGAAACGGAGCTGTGGCGCACCCTCGCCTGGACCCTCAAGACCATCGAGAACACCGGCACCACCGCGGAGTCCGCCCTCTCCCAGGTGACCGGCCGCCCGGCCCTACCCGAACTCCTCCTGCACGCCCAGCAGCAGGCCCTCGCCAACACCCGTGCCGCATCCGGTCGCGCCGACCTCCCGGCCTGGATCAGCGCCGTCCCGCGCTCCACCACGGCCAACCTGGACCACCACGGCTACCTCACCGAGAGCACCGCACTGATCTCCACCCGCGTCTCGGCACTCGCCGACCGCGTACTGGAGAACCGCCCGGAGTGGAGCCGAACCCTCGGAGACGGCCCGGCCGATCCCACCCTGCGCGCCCAGTGGCAGCAGCAGCTCGCTGTCGTCGCCGCCTACCGGGACCAGTACAAGGTCACCGACGACAACGCCGCCCAGCCCGCCGGCCCCTACATCGAGGAAGGCCGCACCGGCCACGACGCCTTCTGGCACGCCACCGAAGCCGCGATCACCGCCCGGCGCATCGCCACCACCCCGACCACCCCAGCCGTCACCACCACGTACGCCGACCAGAAGGCCCTCCGCCAGCTCGCCGCTGACGTCTACCGAGCGCTGCCCGAGGCGGACCAGGCCGAGATCCTGCGGACCGTCGCCACCCGCACCGGCGCCACCTGGCTCACCAACCTCCCGCGCCTGGACGACGCCGCCCTGGCACAGCAGCACGTCGCCGAACACGTCAGCACGGTGCTCGCCGAGCGCCGCCAACTCACCACCGAAGCCGTCCAGCCCCAGCAGCCCCAGATCGAGGAGCGCCGCCAACCGACCCTCGCCGAGCGTCGCCGAGCCGGCCGCCAGGCCGAACGCCAAGCCCACCGCGAACAGCTCCAACAGCGCGGCGGCCAGCCCGCCGCCAAGGCCCGCACCACCTCGCCGCGACGGACCACAACCACAGACCAGCGCCCCGTCGAGGCACCGGTCCAGCGCCCCGTCGTCCAGCAGCCCATCCAGCCCCCACAGCAGCAGGACCGGCAGGGCCCGCGGATCCGCTGAGCATCGGACCACCAGTGGCAGGCTGACCGGCGATCTGCCCGTTCGTCTGGTCAGGGCAGCAGCCGTCGGTGGCACCGGGTACGGTGCAATTCCACAACAGGTCAATCAGGGGATGCGCATGGGGATCAGTGGACTCGTCCGGGTGGAGGACCGCGAGCTGGACATCCTTGGGCCTGCGGCGCCGCCCTCGAAGAGCTCCTACGGCAGGCCGACGACAACGGCACCCGCCCCAGCGTCCTCGTCCTGGCCCGCCGGTTCTTGATGAGCAACGCCACGTTCCGGCGCCACTTCCCCAGACCTCGCCCAACGGGTCGCCACCATGCGCTCGACGCCACCGCCCCCGGCAGAGTCAAGGCCGGCCGACCCGCTACGACACCTTCATCGCCCGGAACGCGAAGCTGAAGCGGCGGAACCGGGATCTCACCCAGCACCCGGCCATCGCCGCGCCCAGATCATGCGGCTCACCCTGGAGGACAGGAAGCTGCTGGCAGAGCTGGAGGCTGCCCAGGGCATTACCAGGCTGGACATCGGCCCCTCGCTTCGTCCCTCCCCCAACTGAGCTATCACTTCTCGAACCCCAACTCGCACGGTCCCGAGAGTCTCTTGTTCCAGCTCAGGGACGCGCTCCGCGCGGACGGCTACGACCTGCAGTGGGAGGACCCGACCGTCCGGAAGGACGACGGTCCATTCGGACGGACCGAGTTCGACATGGGTCCGGTCGTCTATCACATCTGCCCGACCGAGGCCCCGGGCACGGAGATGGCCGAGGAGATCACTGCCCTGGAGGCCCAGCTCGACGCCGCTGGCTACGACGTCGCTCTCAACCACTACAAGCAGGCGGTCGACAACCTCGGCCACCACAACTACGAGGCGAGCAACGGCGCGCTCCGGCCCATGCTCGAAGCGGTGATCCTCGAAGTCGCCAACGCCTATGCCTACCAGGGCACCCAGAAGGGCGGCGCCGTCAACTGGATGGTTGATCAGAAGAAGGTCGTGCCCGAGAACTGGGGCCGTCTCCTGCAGGGGGCCTGGGACATCTCCCACCCCGAAGGCGCCCACCCTGGCCGGTCCAACGCCGACGAGGCGCGTTTCCGCATGGTGATGATCACCGGCGTCACCTGGAGGCCGCTGCAGCACGCAGGGGCCTGACCAGCTCCATCGGCAGGTCACCCACCTCAGCGAACGGCGTCGGCCGGGGTGGCGAGCGACTTCGGAAAACGGCGAGCCCACGGGCCCCGCCCTGGAGGAGCATGGAGCCCGAACGCCCACGAGCAGCGACTCGGCGGCTGCATGATCGGAGAACCGCATGAGTGACAGATGGCACCTGTTTTTGCGGATGGGCCAGCCGGTGTGGTCCGCCGCCGGGGCGGGCTGCCGACCCCCATGCCGCTTGTCCTCGCCCTACGCCGGTCTGACCAATGGGATGGGGCCCGACTCCCATACACCCCGGGGACCGGAGTCGGAGGCACCTGGGAACATGGCGGGATGAGCGAACAAGGGGTTGGGGCGAGCGGGGCGGATGCGGGCTGGTCCCGGCCGGTCGGTCTCCCGGGACCGCTGAAGGCGGCACTTGAGGTATTGGAAGATCAGAGCTGCGCGCTCAGCCACCTCGACTTGTGTGATCCGGGGCTCCTCGCCGACCTTGGGGAGTCGTCCAGCGCGGAATCCGTCGAGACGCTGAGAGGTTTGCATGCTTGGCACTCGATCTTGAGCCAGTTCCCCGAGGCGGTACGTCGAACGCTCCTGGACCACGCGCACATCGCTCCGTGGCCCGAGAGGCGACGGGGTCGTAGCACCAAGGAAGAGGCCAAGCGAGAGTTCCACCGTTGGACGAACCTTGTCGTCCTCTGCAATTCGTGCCACAAGATCTTCGACGGCAAGGTCGGGCCGATCCCCCGGTCGCTCGTTGTGAAGGCCCGCACCACCGTTCTGGGTACGCCGACGGGCAAGGCGGCGCTAGAGATGTACCTCGCACGTTTCCTCGCCTATCGCGGCGGGCGGCCGGCTGACTTCCCTATGGGGGATGAGGCGTTCGCGATGTTTGAGCTGAACAAGCTGCACGGTGGCCCGGACCGTCGGTTCTCGGTGACCCCGCATCGTCTGGATGACCGATGCGTTGAGTCCACCGTGAACCCAGAGGTTGGACTGATCACTGTTGGACGGCCCGGCGAGGACGGGTTCTTCTTCGGTTACACCGTGACCGACGTGCCACCGCCTGAGCCGGGTATGTATCGGGACGGTGAGCGTGTGGAGTGAGAACTACGTGAACGGTCCGGGCTTGCCCGGACCGACGACCTATTCCACCAACACAGTCAACTCGCTGTTGCCGTCGGGACGCCGCCAGTAGTTGTCTTGGTGGGCAGGGGTGGCCGGTATATGGGGCCAGCTACTGAAGTTGAATGCGTGATGTCGCTCGGATGGGTGAAGCAGTAGCGTTCGCCTGCCGGCGGAGGGACGGTCCCGGTAGTCATGTGCTGTGAGGTATGCACAGGGCGGCGGTCTGACCGACGCGGAGAGGGCCGCGCGGGAGCGGATCCGGCAGCAGGCCGTGGAACGCTTCGAGGGCGGCGAGAAGAACCGGGAGATCGCGGCCGGTCTGCGGGTGAGCGTGCGTTCGGTGGAGCGCTGGCGCCGGCAGTGGCGCGAGGGCGGTGCGGCAGGTGTGGCTTCGAAGGGCTCACCCGGTCGTTCGAAACTGTCCGCCGCCCAGATCGCGCGACTGGAGCGGGAGTTGGAGCGTGGGCCGCTGGCCCACGGCTGGGAGGACCAGCGGTGGACCCTGGCACGGGTGAAGACGCTGATCAGCCGACTGTTCCACGTCTCCTACACCGTGGAGGGCACCTGGGTCCTGCTCAAGCGCCACGGCTGGTCCTGGCAGCAGCCGGCCCGCCGGGCCATCGAACGCGACGATGCGGCAGTGGAGTTGTGGAAGAAGGACACGTGGCCGCGGGTAAAAGCGCCGCGGCGGCCCGCGGGGCCTGGCTCGTCTTCGAGGACGAAGCCGGGCAGTCGATGAGGCCGCCGCGTGCCAGGACCTGGGGCAGGCTCGGCTGCACGCCGGTGGTGCGGGTGCGGGGCCGGGGAGCCGGCCGGGTCTCGATGGCGGGGCTGAGCTGCTACAAGCCCGGCAGGCGCTCCCGGATGTTCTACAGCTTCCACGTCTACCGAGGCCGCAAGGGCGAGAAGAAGGGCCTGACCTGGCAGGACTACCGGGACCTGCTCATCCGCGCGCACATCCAGCTCGGCGGCCCGATCGTTCTCGTGTGGGATCCTGCGCGCCCACCTGATGCCGCCGATGCAGGAGTTCATCCAGGCGAACCAGGACTGGCTGACCGTCTTCCAACTCCCCTCGTACGCACCTGACCTCAACCCGCAAGAGGGCATCTGGTCGCTGGTCAAGCGCACCATCGGCAACCTCGCCGCCGCCGACCTCGACCAGCTCGCCCGAGCCGTCAGACGCGGCCTGAAGAAGATCCAGTACCGCCCTCACCTCATCGACGCCTGCCTCACCACCACCGGCCTGATCATGGACGGCTGACCATCCTCAGACCGACATCACGAATTCAAGTTCAGTAGTTCGACGGCGGCAGTGCCGAGCGTCAGTAGGCTGACACCAGGCTCCCCGGTTCAGGAAGCATGCGTGGCCTCCGCGATCCGGATGGCGCTGCTGACGAGCAGATCTCCATCTCGGAACCGGAACGCCCGTTGCGCCACTGCAAGCAGCGGCTGGTGTTGCTCCGGCGCGCTGGAGGCCGAGGTCAGCCGGGCCACGATGAACCGCGCTCACTCCATCCTGAAGGACTGGGGCACCCATGTGGCCAAGCACGGCAGCACGCCACCCAGCGAGGCTCGTCGGGATGAGGAAATCCGGGAACTGCGAAAGAAGTTGGCGGACAAGACCCGAGAATGCACCACTCTGCAAAGGCGCCTGGAAGCGGCCCGGCACCGCCATCGGTGCCCTCCACCATGACAACACACTCCTGCGGCAGGAGCTCGCAGCCCACGGCGCCTCCGTAATTCCCCTGCACAGTCCACGCGGTCACGCGCGCGATGAGACCTGACCGGGCAGAGTGACGCCACGCGACCTGTCCAGGCCGCCATGCTGAGACACTCGCGCGTTGCCTGATCATAGAACGCCGCCCGAAGGTTGATCCGAGTGACGAAGCGTCAGTTGGTGGCGTCGTGCTCGGCGTGAGGGCGTGAGGGGCCGGATGAATTTCCCCGCGTACCAACTCATCCGCTTAATTCCTCCGCCTAGCGAACCGGGGGTCCTAACGTAGGTGCATGCCCAAGCCGCAGTTCACGCCGGATGACTACGTCAACCCTGACGCCCCCGAGAACGAGCTCAGACTCAGGCCCGACCATCGGCACGTCCGTGACCGCTCGTACGAGTACTCGCGGGGGTCGCAGCAGATCGACCTGTGGAAGTCGTCGCTGATATGCACCGCGATGGAGCCCTGGGGAGCCTTCCTGAACCAGGGGCAGGCTGTTCTTGGCGATGCCGAACCCGGTCCGCGCCTGGTTCTGTTCATCAAGGAACGCGAGCGCGGCGAAGGCTACGTAGCCGACTTCCTCTACGATGCCGCAGATCTGCCCGTCACGGTGTACGGGATCCTCGCCAACGAAGGTTCCGGTCTCGGGGTGGTCGAGCTCGAACTGTGGCGACCAGGCTGGGGCTACTGGGACGACTGGGGTGACTTCGTCGGACCGGGACACCGCGACGAGCAGACTGATGGGGACGACGAAGAGTCAACACGCCCTGTCAAGGCGCCCATTACCAGTGATGTCCTTCGTCGCATCCCGCTCGGGCAGATCATCGCCCGGGCCCAGGCCGAGCTCGCCGACCGTTCCTGGGAACAGGACGGCATCACCATCTTCGGAGGGCCGGGGCCCAACTGCACGCCGGACCCCACCTCGGCATCGGCCTTGGCAAACGCCAACAGGCTTTCGCGACCCGGAAAGCGGGGCCGGCCCCTGCTAGAGGACGAGCTGCTTCGCCGGGTTGCGCACGCCTATCTGAACGAAGCTGTTCGGGGTCCCGGGCTGACTGCACGCCTTGCTGAGCACTTCGATCGGCCGGTGCCGACGGTCAAGGACTGGATCAAGGCTGCCCGTGACCGCGGCTTCCTGTCGCCGGCGATCCCAGGTCGACGCGCAGCGGGCCCCGGCCCCCGGCTGAGCTACCCCGAACTGCGCGGAGACCAATTCGCCTCCCAGGGGACCTGAGAGGCCAGCCAGCCGTTTCCCCAGCAGCCTGTCTCCTGGGGAGTCGCTGGGCAGGTGTTGCCACTGGTGGTGCAGCAGCCGGAACAGAAGCGGAGGATCGAAGCTGCGGGGCCCAGCGGTCAAATCTGGTGGATCAGCTCATATCGATCTTGAAAGGGATGCAAGGTACGGCATGAGATACAGCGAGTTGGTCGGCATCACGCGAGGAGCCGAGGACGACTGGTTCGACCCGGTGCTGGGCGAGGACACCCCGCTGTACGTCGATCCACTTTTGGTCTTCGAGGACGAGGCTCCCGCGTTCGCAGATGCGCGTGACAGTGTGGTGCGGTTCTTCGCTACCTGCCGCGATCTGATCCACCAGGATGGCGGTCGGCACGGCCCCGCATGGGCGAAAGCCGTGAGGCTACTGACGTTCCCCGAGCCCAAGGAGTTCGCGCTCGGGCTAGCCATGGGGTCACCGTTCGGGTCAGGTACAGATGAGTTCTACGCCGAGCAGATGGCCGAGTCCCTCGACGTGATCGGCCACGTCCTGGACCGTCAGATGGACTATGTGGAAATGTTCGCGCTCTTCGTGCCCGGCCTGGGAGTTGATCGGATCAGCGACATTTTCTGCAACATCCTCAAGTCCCATTTTATTACCTACACCCAGCAGATCTGCGCACGGCATGGGGTGACTGCCGAGGCCATCAGCATCCGCAATGCCGGGTGGAGTGCAAGATCCGCCCGGTGGACCGATGCCCGGTTCCACCTTCCGACTAGTCCCGTCACCCGAGGAGCAGTGCTCCTGGCTCCTGAGCGATTCCTTCAGGATATTCCCCAGCGAATCACCGCCAATGGCTTCTATAGCTGGGCGGAGTCGAACGTCAACCAGGTTCTGCGTGATGACCTCAATTTCGACCTTGCCGAGGACGTCAGTCACGCCGTCCGCACCGAGCGCGGACGAAGGTTGGCACGTTATCGGCCCGACATCGCCTTCACTTTTGTCGATGAGGTAGCCGAGGCCGCCGACCCCAGACCCTACGATGTTGGCGCCGACCGGGACCTTTTGGTTGGGTGGTACGAAGCGGGCCGCACTGCGGGCCGCGCAGAAGCAGATCGGCCGCTCAGACAACCGGGACAGGGAGACTTCCACGCCTGGCTGGGCAGTCTGATCGACCGCTTCCAGCACTCGGTGGAGCACAGCGACTTGTGGCGAGTCCTGTGGAACGACGAGCTCACCAAGCCCCGCAAGGAGAAGATCGTTCAGGCCGTCGCGGGGCAACTGTGGATACCGCTGTGCGAGGTCTCGGACGTGGACGTCAGCCGCGAGGCAAACGTTGGGCGCGGGCCGGTCGACTTCAAGTTCTCCGCTGGCTGGAAGCGCCGCGCACTCATCGAGGTCAAGCTCCTTAATAGCCGGAAATTGCAGCAGGGTGCAGAAGCACAGCTTCCCCAATATATGGTCAGCGAACGAATCGCCAGTGCGTATTATGTATGCGTTGGATTCACTGACTCGGACTTCTCCGAAAATCGGCTCAAACTCGTCGTGGACACCTGTGCTGCCTACGAGCGGCAGTCTGGATACACCGTCACCCCACGGTTCATTGATGCCCGACCTAAGGATTCTGCCTCGAACTTGTAGCCAAAGGTTATAAGTGCAGCAGTTGGGGCGAACTGGGCTTGGTCTCCGCAAGCCAGGGCCTCGGCGTTGGCGAGGGATGTCCGATTCGTGCGCATGTGGCCTCAAGAGGATGGGAGGCATTCACGGCTCGGATGTCCAGCCCGAAACTAGCCTTACGACTGCCTCAAGCTGTCGACCAGTTGCACCTGGGGATCCCACCCCGCCGGTCGTTCGCTCACCGATCCGCGCCAAGGGCAGCTGGCCTCGATCCATGCAGCTCGCGCGGTCATGACCCCCGCGTTCGAGGCGTCCTTATGGCCGAACTCGATGAAGCAGCAGCTGCAGATTGCGAACGACGGCGTCAGTCCGTCGGAACCCCAGGGATCGAATCCCGGCTGCGAAGTTCATCACCGTCGGCTGGGCACCCACCTTCATCAGCACCCCGAGGCCGGCCTCGTCTCCGGCGTCGAAGCGGTCGGCCGATGACCGACCTACACGTCGGGATCGTCGGGGCGCAGGAAACGGCGAACCACGGTGTACCCGTCCGGCAGCTCCTTCCCGCCTGTCAACTCCCTGTACCGCTGCCTGGCCTCCGGGCTGGCCCGGTGGCCAGCCCGGAGCCTCCGCAGGAACGGGTCGCGGTCGGGGTCGATAACCACCTGCCCGACCGGCGGAGCCGCCTGCGCCCTGACCTGCCCCCGCGGGTCGTCGGCGTCGACCTCGCCGGCCGGCTGCATCAGAGCCCGAGCAAGAGCAGTCAGGGCCAAGCCGCCGACCACCCCAGCCGCGACCGCCACCTTCGGCTTGTGCTTCGCGTACAGGGCCTTCGTGCTCTCAACGAAGGACGCAGGCTCGTTGTCCTTCGACGGCGTGGAGTCAAGCACGTGCACGGGCTCCTTCTACGGCTGGGTGATCGCGGCCGGATCCGTCGGCGGGGCAGCGGCAGCGGGCTGCTGGGTCGGAATCGGAGCCTGCTGACGGGACAGCAGCTTCAGGTCGGCGGTGGACGGCGACCGCTTGAGCACGAACATCGCGACCAGCGTCACCAGGGTTGCGGATCCGCCGAAGCCGGTAATCCCCGCGATTAGCGGGTGGCTCTGCGCGAGGATCCCGGTCAGCGCCAGCGAGCCAAGCGACAGCGTCCCGCCGATCGCCATCCCGGTCAGCTCGGCGCGGTGCTTCCGCTGCTCAGCCAGTCCCTGTAGCTCCAGGGCTCGCATTCGCTCGGCGTGCTCGCGCTCCATCTCCTTCTCCAACGCCCCCATGGCGATCTTGAAGTGGGCGGCGGGCAGCTTCGACCACTGGCGGGCGTACTCCAGCGCGCTCATCTGCCCCGCCTGCTGGCCCTCGCTCCGCGTCACCACCGCACTGTCCTCTCCCGGAGATCACTGTCATCGAACTGCGGCTCGTCCGGCGCTGCCCCAGGCGGGGGATCGTCGACACCCCACGTGCCGTCATCCGGCGTCGCGTCCGGCGGCGGGCCAAGCCGTTCGAACAGTGCCCCCATCCGGTCGTTCAGGTGATGCGCAGCCTCCTCGGCCTCAAGGCCGACAGGCACAGTCGGAACCACCACCGAGGAGTTCTCCTCCGACGGCAGCTCCCTGGCGGTGGTCCGTATCCAGACCCCGTTGCCGCTGTAGTCGACCACGGGCGACTCGCCGAAATCCTCCCGCTCATACACCCAGCAAGGAGGGTCGTACTTCGCCCGCCCCGCCGACGCCACGAGAACCTCAACCGTCGACCCGTCGGTCTGGACGTACACAACCCCGCCAGGGTCCCGCGGTCGGGTGAGAACGCGGTTGAAGGCCCCCGATGCGAGGAGCGACACGGACGCGGCAACTGCTCCGAGATCAAACACGATGCCGTTTCGCCACACCGCGAAGTACGTCAGCGCCATCGTCAGGGAGACCGCGCCAGACACCCAGGTCACCACCCCGAGCGGGCCGAGCAGCTTCGGGCGGCGCGGCGAGCCAACTGGCCTGCTGCTTGGACCCTTTGACGCCACTTCACCTCACCCCCTTCGCGTCGGAGACCAGAGTACTGGCTCCCGACCGACACCAACCTCTGAACCAGATCCGAAGCGAGGAGCACAGCATGGCCGACATCGGTGAACCCGTCCGCGAAGTGGAATGGATCCCCATCCCCGAAACCGTTCCCGCCCCCGAGGAGGCACTGGTCGCCGTGCCGCAGGCCCCCGCCCGAGAACCGCAGCCACAGCAGAACCGCATGCGACGCCTGGCAACAACTCGACTGGACACCGCCCCCGAACTGCCCGCGCCGCAACAATCCAAAAGGCCCGCCGACCTGCAATTCCTGCGCGCCGCGCCGCCCCCATTCAAGCCCGCCGCCTCGGCCCCTCAGTCGATGGGCAGCGCGGTGCAGCAGAGGTCAGCGGCCGGCCTGTACAGGTGCCGGATCGGCAGGTGACCAGGATCGGGCACTGCTACAGCGACTGCCCATCGTCGTCAGGGTCGTACTCGTCGGCGTAGTCGTCGGGGCGGTCGTCAGCTTCGGGCAGGTCGAGGAGGGACAGCTGAGTCGAGTTCCACGCGGCCTGGATGCGTTGGTGGTACGGGTCTCGCTGCCGGATTGGGAAGGCAGCGGCAAGGTCCTCCGCGCCTACGGTGACCTGTCCCGACAGGCCCGGGAAGAGTTCGGCGTCGTCGTCCTCTGCCGCCTGAAGGCGATCGGCCTTCAGCATGGTGAACCCCTCGGAGTCGGCAGCCTCACTCGCCATCACGCGGTTACTCCAGCGCTGGAGGAAGAACCCGTCGCCACCAAAGGGGGTGGGCACAGGGCAGGCGATCACCCAGTGAGCGTCTGCGGTGTACCAGGTGTGGCCCGAGATCTCGTACGCCCGGGGGTCCACGACCTCGGCGAGGACCATGGTGAGGCCGTCCTTGAGAGCGGCCTTGAGGTAGTTCCTGAGCAGCGGTTCGTACATGGGGTAGTCGACGAGGATGGACCTGAAGTAGACCCGCGCCGCCCGCTGGCGCGTGAGCCGCTGGCACAGCTCGGAGTTCAGAAGGTTGGTCACCTGTTCCGCAGTGACGGTCACCGACGTCGCGAACTCGGCGAGGACTTCGCCGAGGGTGGTGTACGTGTGGAACCTGTCCTCCAAGTCCTCGATGTCCTGCTGGAGTGAGCGCCCGCTCTCGGTGACCCTGCGGAAGTCGGAGTCCCGGCTCACGAAGCGGATGATCTCGTCCGGGTGCTCTCGGGCGTACTCGACGGCAGTCAACCAGATCACGGCGTCGCGGGCGCCGGTCTTGGCGTCCTTCCCGACGGTCTTGCACGGCGGGAGAACGTTGGCCTCGCGGAACAGCGCCTCCTCGTAGACCTTGACGCTCGGCTTGATCGGGTCGACCACCTTCAAGTACTGCGCGCGCCAGTACTCACGGGCGTCGCCTGGGCGGCCCAACGGCACCGGCGGGATCGTCATCCACGGGCTGGCTCTCCGCAGCTCCTTCAGCGCGTCCTCGACCGCCTTCAGCTTCGCCTGGTGGCGGATGTGCTCCTGCGCGGCGAGCTCCACTAGGACGGTCTCCGGCGCTGCGGCCCGCTCGGCCTTGACGGTCCGCAGTACGTGCAGAAGCTCGGCTTCGGGACCACGGAGGGACACGCCTTTGAGGATGTTGGTGTCCAGGAAGAGCAAGTCGAGCTCCAGGCGCAGAGGTTGATCAGCTTGGTGGCCAGCTTGTCAGATCATGGCGTAGCCGGCTGACGTGGTCGCCGGATCGGCAGATGACTCCGGGAGCGGTTGCCACCGAGTGCGGTTCGACCTTGGCGCTTCCCACGGGCACTGGCAGCAAGCCGGCCACCGCCCCCGGAAGGCGGCAGTGTAGCGACCAGCCAGACTCCGGGTACGGCCCTCGCGCCGAGCCTGCGCGGCGGGTGTCCAGGTCGGCTACTCGCCGTCGTCGATCAGGTCCTCCAGCAGCACCGGCGAGAGGTCGCCGTGGAAGGCCGGGCCGCCAAGCGTGCCGGGGGAGGACGAGATCGTCGCCGCGACCCTGGAGACGACATCGCCGAAGAAGGCCCAGCTGGACTCGGGAGTGGTCCACGACCCCTCGACGACAGGGAACCGTGCCCGGTCCTCCTCGCTGCCATCCGTAGGGAGGTCAGCCTGGAGGACCGTGACGTCGTGGCTGTCGGGGGCAACCATCACACGGGTCGTCCAGCTCCAGAGACGCAAGAGCGGAGCGCCGGCTGGAGAAGTCTGCTCGTCGAGGAGCAGCCACCTGGCCGACGCGGTGAACCACCGAGCCCCGTCGATCTCGAAGGAGCGAGGCGTGGTGACTTCGGCGAGCGTGGCGCGGGCTTCCTCGCTGAGCCTTGCCACGAAGGGCAGGTAGACCGGGTTGATGCGGGGCACCTCGACACGCCGGCGCAGCTGCATCAACCGCGCCCGGCGGGTGACAACGCCGAGACTCTCCGGGCGGTTCAGTAGGCCGCGCACCTCTTCCTCGGTCGTAGGGACCTCCTTCCCGAACTGGGCGAGGACGCTTCCAAGGGTGAGGTGGAGGAAGAACCGGCCCTCCATGCCCTTGATGTCGGACGAGAGTTGGGGGACATCACCGATCTTCTTGCCGAAGTCCTTGCTGTTGTTGCTGACGAAGTACACCGACTCGGTCGGGTTCCGCTTGGCATAGTCGACGGCGGTGAGCCAGATCGCGGCGTCCCGCGCCCCAGTCTTGTACTGGTTCTTGCCCTCGCCGACCAACTTGCAGGGTGGGATCAAGCCCGCCTCCCTGGTCAGCGCGAGCTGGAGGACTGGCCCACGGGTCTCCAAGACCTCGGCTACTCGCTGGTACCGCTCGATCCAGTGCTGACGCACCCGGTTTGGGTCGTAGTCGTCCGGGCCGTCCACGGTCTTCCACGGAGTGGCCTTGTTCAGCTGCTCCGCGGCTGACACAGATGCCTCGTGAGCCCGCTGGTAGGCGAGTACGTGCTGAGCCAGGAGCTCATCTAGGACAGTCCGGGGCATTCCGACCCGCTCGGCGCGGGAGGCGCGGAGCGTCCGCAGCAGCTCCTCCTCAGGGCCGCCAGTCTTGGCACTCCGGATGGTGTTCGTATCCAAGACGATCAAAGCGGTTCCCCTGCCCAACTCCGGCTGCGTGTACGGGAGATCATATTGCCGCGCCGGGCAGGAGTGGCGCGGCAGAGGTTCGGGCGGACGAAGGGGAGCCCTGTGCGCCCGCCGCGCATGGCGTGGCTGGCTGCTTCGACCGCGGTCACCTGGTCGGCGCGCCAGATGGAAACATGCGGCCTGGTTCACGCACTCGGCTGTGCCACCGCCTGATCACTCATCCCGCAGGCCGGGGCAGGCGCCGCAGCATGGGCGAGCGCGACTTCATCGCCTTGATCGACGGCGTCCACCAGCTCGTCAAGGCACCACCGATCGTGCTGGTCTGGGACCGTCTGAACACCCATGTCTCCCACGCCATGCGCGACTTGATCGGCGAGCGGGAGTGGCTGACGGTGTTCCTGCTTCCCGCCTACTAGCCCGACCTCAACCCCGTCGAGTGGGTCTGGGCCCACGTCAAGCACAGCCTGGCCAACCTCGCCGTCATGGCCCTCGACCGACTCGAAGCCCTCGTACGCAACCGGCTCAAACGCCTGCAGTACCGCCCCGAAACCCTCAACGGCTTCGTAGCCGGCACCGGCCTGACCCTCGACACCACAACGTCACCCTGACAAGCCGAAGCCAGTAGCGACGGCGAACGCTCCAGGGATGTCGCCTACCAGCACTGCCTGAATAGCAGAGCCATCCTTGCCCATCTCCAGAATTGCAGCGCCGCTCATTCATACTGCGCTAATCAGTGAGCGCCCGGGGCGACCGCTTTCTGCAGGGACTCACTCGCGAGCTTCGCTGGATCAGCGCCAACACTGAAACACTTTTCATTCGAGCATGAAGTGCGGCCCGGAGGAGGGTTCACTGTTCGACAACTCAGACACATCCATCCCGGTGCTGGTCGGCCGGCGACCCTGTTTAGGGTTGCGATCAAATCCGGAGGCTGAACACTGACGATGTGGTTGATGGCTGCCACTTGAACATGACCATCGGGGTCATCCAAGAGCTCTCGGAGCTGATTGCTGAGAGCATCTCCACTCATCGGCTCGATCATGGTCGCTGCTACAGCACGCAGCACAGGATCATCGCTGGCCACCCAGCACTCGGGCTCAGGGCCCGAGGCGAGTGATGCCAACGTCGCGGCCCCGATTCGCTCATGCCTCGGGCTTTGGACGAGTCTCGGCAACAGGGCTCGCAACAGCGGGGCAGCCTGATCGGCAACGGGCGCCTCCCACAGTGATCTTGCTGCGAACCGTGCCTGACCAATACCGAGTGGAAACAGCAGCACAAGCAACCGCACTGCCGCCTCGCGATCGTGCACACCGGACCAGTCCGGGTTGGAATGTGCATGCGCATTGTCGAAAAGTGCAAAGTAGGGGACGTTGTCGTTCCAGTGCTCCATTCGCACCAAGGCAATCTTTGCCTGGGCGGCGAGGACCGCATGGTCGAATCCGTACAGGGATGCCGTCACTCCGATGAGCTCTTGGAGAATGCCGTCCGGTTGCTTGTGCAGGTGCGACACTCCGCCATCGTTCATATACATCGTCTCGACGAAATCGGCCAGCTCGTCGAGGACGGTTGCCTGCGCCATCGAGAGCTCAGCCGTTGCGTGTCCGGCGACCAGTCGAAGGAAGTGCGCATATACGGAGGGGCCGAGATCCGGAAACCACGATGGAAACTGCAGACTCCTGGTCTCCTGTGCCATCACCTCACGAAGAGCTCGAACATCGTCGTTGAATCCCCTATCGAGGAGAAGCTTCATGAGGGATCCCCGTAGGCCAGATGGGGCTTCTGCAGCGCAATCGGCGACCAAAGGAGCCGAGCCCGGGACATGGTCCAGCAGAAATTCAGCTGCATTCTCCCGCGTCCTCGTCAGAATGTCGTCCGCGAGCAGTTCCTTGAGGGAGAGGATCCCGCTTGTATTCGACGATGGCAGGCGCGGCAATGACTGCAGGACAAGTACGTCCTTCAGTATCTGCGGGTTCCCTACACTCGAAGAATTCGAGCGAAAATGAAGGTCCAGCGAGGCACGCGCAACAAGGGCATGCTCGGGGCCGTGCTGCATGGAGGCCGCTTCCGCAGCTGCACGGAGCTCAGCGGGGATAGGCAGCCATAGAAGGTCCTCCCAGCTCTGCCACCCTTCCTGGGTTCCGTCGGCGACCTGAGCAATCAAACACTCGCAGACCTGTCGGATTGTGGAGTCGTCAAGTTCGGCTCCTTCCCTAGCAGCCTGCACGAGCGCCCTCGCCAGCGATGCATGGCCAGGGTTGCGTTGTAGGGCGCTAGCGGCGGCGGTAGCCACGGCGGTGTCGAGAGTGCATGCGAGCACAAGCGGTTCGAACTGCTGGCTAGCAATCCGCTCATCGACCCATCGTGCGATCTCGTCCGGGCGGGAGATGATCCGCAGGGCGTCCCCGATCTCTGCGAATAGAGCAATCCGCGGAGCGACGGTTTCATCGGCCCCCGACAGCACGAAGATCCCGGTTTCGTCGAAGAGCCGGACCGCCTCCCACCCTGCAGTCGTGGCCTGGGCCGGCGCCAGACCCCAGGGTTCGCGGAGGTCGGCGGCAATGGCGTTGACGATCGATTCCGCGGTGGCTCGGCCCTGACTGTTCAGGATCTCGGCAGCCTCGCTGGTGAACGCCTGCATGATGCTCAGTTCGTTGCCTACCAGCGGTCCTAGCGTGCGCCCGTCGCCACGCTTTAGCTCGCGGCTGGCTACGACGTCCTTCACCACAGCTTCGAGGATCTTCGCGCGAAGCTTCGGGAGCGTCTGGGCTGATCTCCGAACAGCGAGCAGTGCCAACAGCACTGGGATGAGTGGCGTCTCACGAAGTAGTTCGTCCTGCTCCAGCGCCGATAGCACCCATTCCTCGCGTTCGGCAACCCAGCCTGATCTGTCCGCAGCCTCGGGAACCTTCTGGGACGCGGCCATCTCCAAGACTGCGGTCACCGTACTTTTAATGCTGGACGGTGGCCGCAAGCGCAAGGCCGGCCAGTTGAGAGTCGCCGCCTGCCCATAGGCGACATCACGCGTGGCCAGCAGGACGCAAACGCCTTCCGGCAGATCAGCGGCCAGCGTGGCAATCTCGCTTACCACCTTCGCGCGCTGGTCGTAGGTCTCGTCAAGCGAGTCGAGGAGTAGGGCGATCCCGCCATCTCGGTCCAGGCGCTCATTGATCTCCCTAGTGAGCACCGCCCGGTCTGCGGGCCTGTCGTCGCGTACGGCGACGGCGATGAGTCGGTCCCGAAAACTGGTTTGTCGATCGGCCGTGTTGATCTCGCGGAGCGATGCCCGCACGGGAAGGGGAAACGTCTCGTCCGAGGCCAGTTGCGCTGCTAGGCGCTTCAATGCGGTGCTTTTCCCACCTCCAGGCAAGCCTGTCAGGACGACACGGCCACGGCGGAGGAAAGCCCAGATCAGCTCGCTATCAGCCCGGTCATCGTCTGGGTTCGTTCCGACACTGATGCCCGCGTCTGCCTGGCTCATAGAGAGCTTGGGCAACTCGGCGCCCAGCGAGCTCAGATCGACCTCTGTGCCCTCTCGGTCAAGGCGCGCGATGTACCTTTCCAGCGTTTGCCGCCGGGTCTCAAGAACCGCCGCAGGTGCTGCGCCGGCGCTGCTGATCTCGATGCCTTCACCCTGAAGGGCGTTTAGCCAGCTAACGAGCTTATGCCCGCCGCGGAGCCGAGCGGTGCGGCCCGAGCTCTTCATCAGGGCCTCCCAGGCCCGACGTGCCATGTCATGTCCGCCGTCGGCAACAACGTGGCGCAAGTGATTCATAGCCTGCTGTGAATCCGGATCATCTGGTTCCTCAACCCGCAGTTCCCAGATCACCGCGCAACTTAGGACTAGGTCGCGTCTGGGCTCGTCCAAATCGCCCAGGAGTGCCCGAACACGGGACAGAATGCTCGCCTCAGCCCCTGTGGGGGTGCCCGGGTGATCGGTCCGCTCACGATTCAGAACGCGCTGGAGGTCTTTCATCGGGCGGCTCAACGAGCCTGCGACGATCACCAGACGATCCTTAGTCGGATCCAGGCCAGCCTTAGCGGCCTGCACCCACTGGGCCACAGCCTCCGTCAGAGGCTTACCGGCCACCAAGCGCCGCTTGGCCTGCACTAGTGCGCGCAGCCCTAACTCGAAATCGATCCTGACGTCATCGACCGCATCGTCGGTCTCAAGCGACACGGATGTCACTTTGGCGTACGCGGGAGGGATCTCGATTCCCGGCAGCGGAACTCCTGCGAGACCGCACGCGACTGCGTACGCCGCAACGCCGCGCCGATACTCGGTGCCAGCATCACCGGAAGCGCCTGCAATGCTCCCACGCCTCGCCTCTGAGCTACCGATCACACACAAAGTCTAGAGGCAGCAGCCCCAGGGCGTTTCAAAGTTCCGTTGATCACGTGAAACTGCAGGCCACGGCGGTTCGAGGGGTCCGGGTTGGCCCGTCACGAACGCAACGAAACTCCAGTTGAGCAGGGGTGACCTTCCCAAGTCGACCTGAACCACTGGAGTTTCGATGTGCCGTCAGCCTGCCACCGTCTGCCTCGTCAAGTCGCCTTCTCTGGAGGGTGCGGCGGGACTGTCGCCGGTGGAGCGGTTGCGGATGCTGCCGGATCCGCGTCGGCGGCGCGGGGTGCGTCACCCGTTCGTGGCAGTACTGCTGGTTGCCGTGTCAGCAGTGGTTGCCGGCGCGCACTCGTATGCTGCCATCCGCCAGTGGTCCGCGAGCGCTCCGCAGCAYGCCCTGGCCCAGCTGGGTGCCCGCGCGGTGGGTGCGCTGGGCGTGCGCTGGGCGTGCGTGTCGCGCCGAGTGCCGCCACTATCCGACGGGTCGTCAACCTGGCCTGCCCCGGCGGCCTGGCCGACCTGACCGGTGTCGATCCGCTCAAGCGGCACGGCTGGTCGTGGCAGCAGCCAGGGCGCTGCGGCGGCGGAGTGACGAAGCCGGATCGCAGACGGTGCCCAGCAGCAGTCCTGACGATGTTGATCCCCAGGAGCGCCACCTGGACCTGCCTGAGAACCTGGACCGGCCCACCCTGGTACTCGCCAGCCGCGAGCAGGCCGGGCTGCGGCGCGCCAGGTTGCGGGGCAAACCGATCGTCAGGTGCGACCTGTGCGGGCGGACATTGCCGGCCATCCTGGTGCGTGCCGCACACGTGAAGAAGCGCTCCCGGTGCAACCTGCGGGAGCGCTCCGACCTGTGGAACCTCACGGGCGCATGTGTGCTCGGCTGCGACGCCCTGTTCGAGGACGGCTTCATCCACGTCATCTCCGAGGGCTTCATCGAGATGTCGCCGAAGGCCGAGGCATCCGAGGACCTTGTCTCGGCCGCTACTGAGGTCGGCGCTTCAGGGTGACCAGGTCGCCACGAAGCAGCTGACGCCGTCCACGGTCTCGGCATACAGGAGGCGGTGGGTGGCCAGATCCCAGTCGGCCCCGTCCAGCAACTGCCAGGGCGAGCGACCCGACACCCCCAACTCACGAGCGAGGCCCGCGTCCAAGTCCGGGAAGAATCCGTCCACGTCACCGCTGGCCAGTGCGGCGGCGATGCCCACGTTGATCTCCTCGGCCCGCGGGTCAGGACGCCCGGCTCCGTCCGCGCCGGCGCGGGCCGGACCGTTCCCCAGCACCAGCAGCCCGACGCGGTCCGCCCACGCCGCCAGGTGGACGCCGTCCTCGCCATTCGTGGGCCAACTCCGGTCGTCGTCCAACTCGTAGGCACGCACCGGACCGGTCCAGCCCGCCTGCTGCAGCAGCCACGCACCGAGGCCGAGATCCCGACGGGCCCACAGTGCCCCCTCCTCATGGAGAAGGGAATGCGTACCCGGGCCGACCACGGCCACAATCTCGGGCTCCTCGGCCAGTACGGCTGCTACCGCCTTTGCGCACGCCGCGCGCAGCCGTTCCGCCGCCGCAGGCGCGCCCACGCCCGCCTCGAACACGAGCGACGGCAGGCAGGGACAGATAGCAGCGGCCACGAGCATGCTCCGCAGCCTAGCCGCCGCCTCCAGACGGTCACGCCGATGGGTAAGACCGAACCCGTCACCCTGAAGCGCCGACCTCAGTAAGGTGCTCTCGGGCAGGACCTGCACCGCTCACCATGACGAGAGCGAGCAGTACTTCGCCTGGCACCGGACCAACGTCGCCTCCACTGGACGGAGTGACCGCATGGGCACCGCCAAGTCGCCGGCCCGCCGTCAATAGGCTTACCTGCCCCTCAAGGTGGGCAACCTGACGGTCGTCCTTAAGCAGAGGCCCCGGAGGGCCAGGCGCCGCACCCTTGAGGCGGATTTAGATCAACAGCGGCGGGCCGTCAGGGAGTTTCGTTGGATCGAAGGAGGCGGTGCGGTGGGCGCTTCGGTCGATCTTGATGACGCGGGCCGTGGGGAGGGCGGTCCAGGTGGTTTGCGCCGAGGTAACGATCAGCTGGAAGCCCTGGTCTGCGAGTTCCGAGAGTGTGTCGAAGTGCCTGGGTTCCACAAGGGGATGCTGGAATCGGAAGGGATCGTCGATTAGGAGGACCCTGTTCGGCGCACCGTCCGACTTGGCCAGGGAACGCAGGTGCGACTGCCAAGTCTCTAGCCTGGAAGCCCTCTTGTTGCGAGTCTGGACGGTGTGGTCGGTGAGGTAGATGCAACTGTACGGAGTCCGCCGGTCGTTCCAGGCGATCCGGAGGTGCGCGGCCAGACTCTGGCTCGCTGGTGCCGGCTGACCGGCGGGAAAAGCGGAGCGCGCCAAGTTCATCGACAAGGCCAGGGCGTTCAGCAGGATGGTCTTCCCGCTGGCGTTGGCGCCCACAAGTACGGTGATCCCCTCGTTGAAGTCGATTCTCTGGCGTAGTGCCGCAGCGACCGGCAGGTCCCCTAGTTTCTGGTAGGAAGGCGGCAGTTCGGCAGCCTGAAGGATGGCGTTGGTCGTCACTGGCCAGGTGGTCGTGGTGTAGCCCTGGCGCGCGAGTCCCTGTATGGCGATCCAGCGGACGGATTCCGCAGGATCGTCGCAAAGGGAGCGGAGTGCGTCGAGTGCGACGCCGTCGTGGGGCCAGCGCTCGGTGAGGAACTCTGCGGCAACCGCCCGGACCAGTACCTCGCTGTCGCGGGCCAGGGCGATCAGGCAGTCGCGGACCACGGGGTCATCCGCCCACCCGTGAACGAGCGCCTGCGCGGCCCTCTGCCTGACTTCCGGATTTTCGTGCTGGACGAGCCGGGCCAGCGCGTCGCGCGTTGCGTGGTCGCCCGCCCAACCGTGCACCAGCCCCAGTGCTGCCGTCTCCCGGACGCGGTGCTCGGGGTCGCCGGTCAGCGCCGCGACGGCGTCCCGGGCCTCGGGGTTTCCGGCCCAGGCGCTCGCCAGGCCCCAGGCCGCGTTGTTGCGGATGGCTGACTGGTCGTCATGGACGAGTCGCAGGAGTGTGTCGCGGGTGCTTGGGTGGTGGGCCCAGCTCGCCAGGACGGTCCGCAGGGCGGCGTCGCGGGCGAGCGGGTCGCTCAGGCGGGTGGCGGCCAACAGGATCGCCAGTTCGTCGTCGGGGGCCAGAGGCGCGTTGTCCGCGAGGGTGCGTCGCAGCTCGGCGATCTTCTGCTCTTCGGCGTCGTTGTACTCCTGGACCCGGCCGAGGGCGGTCGCGATGTCCGCGAGCGCGGGCTCGGCGTGGAGGCCTGGGGAGAGGACGCTGAGGGTCGGCAGTGGCGGGAGGTCGGGCAGCGGCCGCAGGTGCCCGTCGTCGGCGTGCGTGGCCAGCCGCCGCAGGTTGCCCTGCGCCTGGTCCCACAGCAGCTCCAGCACCCGCCGCCGGTGGTCGACCCGGTCGAACTCCGCCGCCGCCGCCGTCTTGTACCCGACTGCCTCGGTGCGCTGCCGCTCGGCCAGCGAACGCGGAATTGTTCGCCCGGCTGTGCGTGATGTGCCGAACAGGTCGAGATCGAGCTCGGTGATGATGTCCCGCAGCGCGTCGATGATTTGCAGCAGCGTGCCCATCAGTGCCTGGGTGTCGCTCAGCTCCCGGCGGAGGTGGTCCCCGGCGCGGTGCGCCCGTTCGAGGTCGAGCTGCGCTTGGAGCGTGGCGATGGCCGCCGCCGTGGTGGGTGCCTCCGGTTGTGGCTGGGGCAGCGCGGGTGGACGCGCCTGCAGCTGCCGGGCCTTGGTCAGCAGTTCCGTCGCCTCCCGCCACAGCGCCTGGTGGCGCTGTGCAGGTAGGTCGGCGGCGGTGCTGGTGATCTCCAGGAAGACCCTGAGGAACCGGACGGGCGGCAGCACGGCACTGCCTTTGAAGAGGCGGTCGAGATGTGACTTGGAGAAGCTCATTCCGCCCACCGAGTCGGCCGGCCTGCCGGCCCCCGCCGCGGTCCGCGCCTGCTCTCCGTCGGCCCGCTGTTGGAAGGCGCGGGCGATCTCACGTGCGCTCAGGCCCGCCTCCTGAGCCCGGGTCCGGAGGAAGTCGCCGAGTGCACACGCTGCATCGGTGCTGACTCCCTTTGATGCGCTCATCGCTGGTTTTCCTCGATCTCCTGCCCCGGGGCGCCTCAGGCGCGTCCCTGGGGCGGGCCAGGGACACCCGCCATCCTCCCAGGGTGGACCCTCGGCCAGCGGGCGAATGCCCCGAGCGGTCCCGGGCTGTCCCAGCCTGTCCCAGCGCGGGTTGGGGGCACCGCCCGCGCCGAGCACGCTGGCTGCGCGGTCGACGGCGGCCGTGAGGTGTTCCGAGCAGCGGAGGCGTACTGCGATGTCGACAGAGATCAACGAGGCAGTCCAGGCAATCGGCGAGGGATGCGCCGACCATCTGGGCGGCATTCCGGAGCTGCTGGTTGCTGCAGTGCCGGAGTTCCTCGGCGGACTCGCGGTGGCGTTGGTCACCACGCTGGCGGCCTGGGGCCTGCGCCGACGGCGCGCCCGTCGGGCGGTCCCGGTTGTTGCTGAGAGGGAGCCAGGCTGATGTGTCGCTGTTCGGTGCTGCTGGTGCGGTAGTTGGTTGGCTGCTTCCGTGGTGGTGGCCCAGTGTCGGCGTCGGCGGCGCGCCCGTCGGGCGGTGCTGGCAGCCACCGGCAGGGAGCCAGGCTTACCCTCACCCCGGCGCCAACCCTGCCAGCCCCGCCCACTCTGCGGGTCTAGGTGTACTCGGTCATGAGGTTGGTGACAGTCGGCTGATCGGTGGCTGGCCGTCGAGTTTGCGGAGAGGTTCAGCCCTGTCCAGTGCTTCAAAGGGAGTTGTGGGCTTGCGATACCAGTGAGAACGTCGAGGGGTCGAGCAGCACAGGCCGTCGGCGGCCGCCGGGCCAGCGGGCCGCTCGCAGCACGGATTCGGTACACATGAGGCCGAGAAACGCGCAGAGGTTGCGAGAGCCCCGGAGAAGCATTTTTGCAGGTCAGCGCCCAAGTGGCCATCGTTTCTGCAGGTCAGGGGCTTGCTCGGGGAAAACTTACAAGGCGGATGTCGGCGGTTCGAAACCGTCTGCGCCCACAGTGCTTGAACTGCACAGAAGCCCCGAACCGTTCCCGGTTCGGGGCTTCTGACATCAGAAACCGACATCAACGGGGCTTGCGCAGCAGCCGATCCATGTTGGCCAGGGCGTCCCGCTGGGAGTCCTGGGTGACGTGGGTGTAGACGTTCATCGTCAGCCCGATCTGGCTGTGGCCCAGGATCTCCATCACCACCCGCGGCGACACCCCACAGGCGACCAGCAGCGTCGCCGTGCCGTGCGTCGTGCAGCCGGACCACGGGCACCTTCGTGTCGGCCGCGATCCTGCGGAACGAGCGGTAGACGTTGGTCGGCTCGACCGGGCGCCCGGAAGGCCGGTTCGGAGCCGACGCGTGGATGGCCGGTCGGCCCCGAGGGTCTCGGGGTCGACCGGCCATCCGGTGCGGTGGGGCCGGGGTCAGTGGAGCGGGCTCGCGTAGGAGGCGACGTAGCCCGGGGCGGGGGTGCCGACGCCGGTGACGTCGTCGTAGCCGCGTACCGCGTGCAGTGAGCTGTCCTTGCCGAGGCTCCGCACCGAGGTGCGCAGGCCGTCGGCGGCGTCCACGGTGTTGATGAAGTCGACGCGGGCGACCGCGAGTTCACGGTCGGCGCCGAGCGGCCGGTCGGTCACGTCGTGGTAGAGCGGCGAGTCGTAGCGGGCGTAGATCCCCGGGTTGGCGAAGCCGATCGGGAAGTGCCGGGCCTGCTGCGCCAGCGCCTGGACGCCCGCGATGACCGGGGCGGCCAGCGAAGTGCCGCCGATCCGGTACTCGTCGTACGCGACGGTGCCGTCGGGCCAGGACTGGGTCTGGCCGACCAGGAAGCCGGTGTTGGGGTCGGCGACCGCGGCGATGTCGGGGATGGTGCGCATCCGGGTCGTGCCGTTGGCCTTCGCCAGCGAGTCGGGCACGACCCGGCGCTGGTAGAAGGGCTGCTTGACGGTGGAGCTGGTGCCACCGCCCGCGCCGCCGGTGTAGGTGCCGGGGAAGTCGGTCCAGCTCTTGCCGTCGGCGGACAGGACCGCCTTCTGGGTGCCCCAGCCAGTCTCGAACTGGTACCGGTCGCCCTTGCCGACGGCCAGCGAGGTGCCACCGACGGCGGTCACCCAGGCCGAGTTGGCGGGGGTGTCGACCTGCTTCTTGCCGGTGTTCGCTACCTCGTCGCCGTCGTCGCCGGAGGAGAAGTAGAAGCCGATGCCCTCGATCGCGCCCAGCTTGAAGGTTCGGTCGTAGGCGGCTGCGGTGTCCGAGGTCTCGTTGGCCTCGATGTCGCCCCAGGAGTTGGAGACGATGTCGGCGAGTCGGCTGTCGACGATCTTGTTGAGGGCGTCGAGCAGGTCGGGGTCGTTGCAGGAGGCGCCGGCGACGTACACGATGTTCGCGTCCGGGGCGAGCGCGTGCACCGCCTCGACGTCGAGGGACTCCTCGCCGTACCAGCCGGAGGCATCGCAGTCCTCCACGGTGTTGTACGAGGACGGCAGGACTTCGGTGTACTGGCCCTTGCGGTAGGCCTGGTCGCCGTTGCGCTTGGCGTACGCGGCCGCGTCGGCCGCCATCGTCGGCGATGCGTAGGCGTCGGTGATCGCCACCGTCACGCCCTTGCCGGTGTACTTGCCCGCACCGTAGGCGGCACGCAGCTGTGTGCCGGTGTAGCCGCGGATGGCGTACGGGACCTTCGCGCCGTAAGCGTCCGGCAGCGTGTCGGCGGTGTTCGAGCCGTAGTAGGTGGAGAACGGGCCCGAGTTGCGGAAGCCGGCGCCGGGGCCCGGCAGGGTGTCCTTCGGCTTGGCGCGGTGCGGCGCGTTGTCCAGGCCGGTGACGGTGAGCACCGCGTCGGCCAGCTCGCGCGGGGCGGAGGCGGCGTGCGCGGGGGCGTGGAACGTGCGGCCGTCCTTGCGGTAGTCGTGCAGCGGCGTGGCGAACGCCTTCTGCACGGCCGCGGCATCGCCGGTGATCGAGAGGTAGTGCCGGCCGTCGCCGGTGACAGTCAGACCGGCGGACTTCAGCCACCCGGTGACCGACTCGATCTGCTGCGGGCTCGCGCCGAAACGCTCCTCGGCCTGCTGGGGCGTCAGGTACTTGCCGTACGAGGGCGAGGAGGGGTCCGAGACCGCGGTGGCGTAGGCGGTCAGCCCTTGGGCGTCCCGGCCGGTGAGGTAGACGCGAGCACTGACCTGGGTGGATCCCGCGGTGACGCCGGCGTCGGCGGCGGCGGTCCACTCGGGGGCGGTGCCCTCCAGTGCGGTGCGGCCGTTCGGGACGGTCTCCGCCTGCGCGGACGGAATGCCGACGGCCAGCGTGCCTGCCAGCAGCGACACGGCTGCCGCGGCCCGCAGGCCGGTACGGCGCCGGGTGTGATCGGTGGTCATGGAGCGATCCCCCCTGGGATGTCCTGGCGGATTGTCAGGGGCGGATCATATCGACCAGTTGTTGCATTCCCCAGTGATCGGTGCCAGATGATTCCTCGTCAGGCGAAAGCTTTACCCAGCCGCCGGCGACTCCTGCCGGGGGGACGACGGCTACGAGTTCGGCACCTCAGCAGGGGAGGCTGGGCTGTACCCCTGGGAGACGGCACGCGTCTGCTCCGTGGACAGCCCCGCACCCCCGGGCCGCCGAAATCAGGTGGTCAGCAGCCGGTGGTCCTGGCCATCCTGTCCCGATGGGAGACAGAGCCAACGTCATCGTGGTCCGCGAGAACGGTACGCATGAGCTGTACCGGACCGGCTGGGCGGTCGGGATCGACCTCGACCTGCTGGACGGGTCGGCGGCTGTTCTCGCGATGCTCCCCGAACTCCGCCAGGATGGCTGGTGGTTGGACGACGAGATGGCCCAGGGCGGGGTGCTGCTCGACCTCGGCCGAAAGGTTCTGTTGTTCTTCGCCTGGGAGGGCCCGAGCACCGAGCTTCGGCACCGCGCGGCGACCTTCGAGCTGATCCGGGCGGCGTTTCCGGACTGGGAGGTCCGTTGGTTGTACGACGGCGCGGCCGAACTGCGCGGGCACCTCGGGCTGGATCCGGAGTACGTCCGCTGCCGCGACTCTGCCCTTTCGGTGACCCCGTTCCTCGCCCCGGAGGACGAGGACCTGGCCTGGCCGGACCCGGGCGGTGTGGTGGTCACGGTCGGCAGTGAGAGTTGCCACGTCGCCGCCGGCGGTTTCGACCACCCCGTCCATGAGGGCGCCGCCCTGTTCGACCGCCTGGCGGATGCCCCCGAGCACGAGGTGTGCCGCCTGCACGTGAACTCCGGCATCCACCTGGACCCGGAACGCCGCCGTCTGGGCTGGTGGTCTCTCTACTCCTCCCCGCAGACGTACGAGGCACCGAAGCTGTGGCCAGGCTGGACGGTGGAGTTCTGGCAGGACGGCTGGGAACGGCACGTCCGGGCCTCAGGCGGCCGCTTCTCCCCGGCACCGTTCGACGCCGGGGAGGAGGCCAAGGCCACGGTGCTCGCGGAGGCCGAGGAGCGCCGGGCCCAGCGGGCCCGTCACCGAGCCCAGGTCGCACATGTCCGGACCACACCGGTCCGGCCCTTGGCTGGCTGACCCTGCGTCAACTCTTGATTGTGTGCAGTCGGCGTTGGCGGTGGTACTGGCGGTGTCGGCACTTCAGGGTGACCAGGTCGCCACGAAGCAGCTAACGCCGTCCACGTCACCGTCGGCCAGGGCGGCGGCGATGCCCGCGTTGATCTCCTCGGCCCGTGGGTCGGGGTGCCGGGCGCCGTCCGCGTCGGCGTGGGTCGGACCGTTTCCCAGCACCAGCAGCCCGACGCGGTCCGCCCACTGCGCCAGGTGGACGCCGTCCTCGCCGTTCGTGGGCCAGTCCCGGTCGTCGTCCAGCTCGTAGGCACGCACCGGATCGGTCCAGCCTGCCTGTTGCAGCAGTCGCATGCCCACGGGGATCCCGAAGTCCCGAGAGGCCGGCAGGGAGCCCTCCTCGTGGAGAACGGATCGCGTACCCGGGCCGACCACGGCCACGATCTCGGGTTCCTCTGCCAGTACGGCAGCCACCGCCTGCGCGCACGCGACGCGCAGCCGCTCCGGTGCCGCGGGTGCGCCAACATCCGCCGCGAGCGCGAGCGACGGCAGGTGCGGACAGATGGCGGCGGCTATGAGCATGCTGTGCAGCCTATGGCTTGTCCCGCAGAGGTCTTCTGACCAGCGGGCTGGGCTCGAACTCACGCCCACCGAGAGCAACGGCCAGTCACGTCAATCCCGTTGCGGTCTCAGCCGCGCAGGGCCGAGCATGGCAGCCATGTTCGAGGTTCTTCCAGGAGTCGGTCTTGTGCTGCCGCACCGGGCCGGTGTGCTCCGGTACGGAATGTCCGAAGCCAAGGCCGAGTGGGTGGTCTCCACCGTGGCGGACGTCCGGTCGGGGGGCTGGGTCTGCGGCGTCGGGTGGTGCTTCACCGCGTACTACCAGGGACTGAATCTGCGCGTCAGTGGAGACGCCCTCTCCCGGCAGGCGGGGGAGGAGGACGAGCTCGGGCTCTTCGATATCAGGATCGAACGACTCCAGGAAACCTTGGCGGGACCGGCCGCCGTGCCGGTGGTCCTGGACGGCATCGACGTGTTCGGCTTCCCCTCCCGGGAGGTGGCACAGGCCGTCAGTCTGAACGCCCATCCCGATGTCCGCTTCGGGCCCCTGGAGGCTCCGTATCTCGCGGGCTTTCGTATGGTGCGCCTGCGGTAACTTCACCCGAACGAGTGACGTCGAGTCGGGGAAGACGGCACGGACGCGACCCCTGTTCATGATCCGGCTTCGAGAACCTTGATCGTCAGGAGTCGCGTCCGTCGTTTCCAGTCGGGTTGCAAAACCCTGAGGCTAGAGACTATTCGTCGGCCGAGATGCTTCGGGACTGAACTGATGGTCCCATGAATACGGACACGGGGTGATCTCTTCCGGCCATATCGAGGCAACCTCGACGCCGTCGACGATGGCGTCCAGAATATCCACCGCCTCAACTTCGACCAGGGCAACCCGTGCCATTCCACCAGCCGCGTTGGCGTAGACCTTCTCCTCCTTCTTTCCGATTTCAATCGCGCGCAGCTTGGCGTCATCGAAGTCAAGAGCCCGCAGCAAGTACGACGAAATCCTGAGCGAAAGCGTCGGGTCATTATCCGAATAGTGTGCAAACCGAAGCCTGCAACTGAACCAGTCGCCGTCGGGAGTGGTCATTTCTCGCTCGCCTCCAATCGTGGTCTTCTCGCCTAGCAAATCTTGCCCTTGTAGTTGCTGTTTATGTCGAACCTGCCGTCGACAAGCATCTTCCTGGCCTGCGAGTCGCCATCGGCCTTCGCGGCCTTCAGTGCATCTTCAATCGTCATGCCGAGATAGTCGTTTCCAAGCTTCTGCTTGACGCCACCCTTGCGGAATTTGGCGATGAAGTCGGATACGGTCATGCTGCGATTCTGTACAGCGGCGCTGTCGGCCGGCAGGTTGACCGATCGGGCGAACTTCTTGTCTGCGGCACTCGGTTCGGAACCATCATTGTGGACGAGGATCGGGATCTCACCGGCGAGCACATAATACGTGTGCAGGTCTTCGACGGTGAGGTTGTACATGTCCGCGTCGCCCGGCACCACGGACACAGCGAGGACGTAGGCGTGCGCGCCGGACGGCGTTTCGAGGGCGTCGCCTTCGCGCAGGTTCCCCGCAGCTGTCCAGGTCTTCTTCGTGTCGTCCCAGAAGGGGTGCCTGGCCGTCGTGTGGAGGACGGCGGTCCCACCGTCCGGAGTGCTGATCGTGAGGTCGATCAGATCGTCGTCGTGGTTGACGAGCAGGGCGGTGACCTTGCGGCTGCCGACGTGTTCGCCGGTCTCGGGGTCAGCCGAGTCGACCTGGTCCCCGATGCGGATCTCAGCGATCGGCTTCGAGGTGCCTCCATCCAGAAGGACGGGGGTATCGGGCGAGAAGCTGCATGCCGAGCCCACCGCTCGTGCAGCGTCCGCCGCGGCGAGCTCGGCGCTCTCCGTGAGCTGGCGGCCGAAGAAGCCCCTCATCACCTGGCCCATCACGCCCGCACCGGCGACTGCGGCAGCGACTTCGGGTGCCATGGCGCCGCCGGCCGCCGCGTCACCGATGGCTCCGACGACACCGACCCCGCACGCCAGGACCGCTGCCGCGCAGGCAGCCGCGGCGCTCGCGCCGGCTTCGGCCGCGGCTACGGCCAGCACGGCGCCGGCCGCGACGACGATGGTGCCCGCGATGGTCAGTCCGGCGACCTCGAGGAGATGCGGGTCGTAGATGTTCGGGTTGCCGTCGAACGGGTCGCTCTGGCACTCCTTGGTCGAGTGGCCGGTCATCTGGCAGAGGAAGTCCCAGCCCGCTTCGCTCTCCTGCGCCCACTCCAGGGCCTCGCCGATCGTGTAGGCCTGGGATCCGTGGTAGTCCCATCCGCGACCGGTGATGACCTTGTACGTGTTGTTGTTGAGGGTGTGCCCCAGGGCCGAGGACCCCAGGAAGGTCTTAGTCGTAGTGCTGCCGTTCTGGGTCCCCTTGGAAGGCGAGTCCGCCGGGGCCGGATTCTGGCCGTAGCCGTCGCACATGTCCTTGGGGCACAGGCCCGTCGGGTCGCTGAGGTTGACCGGGTCGTTGTTGCTGTACGCGTAGCCGTTCCACTGCTGCGGGTTGGCCGTGTCCAGCAGTGGGTCCGGGTTGAGGAAGCGGCCGGTGAGCGGTTGGTACTCGCGGGCTCCGAGGTTGGTGAGGCCGGTGGCATCGTCCTTGGTGCCGCCGACGAAGCCGTGGTCGCCGGCCCAGCCGGTGGGCTGGGTGCCGCGGGGGCTGCCGAACGGGTCGGTGAGGCGGCGGCTCTCCGCCAGGGTGGTGGCGTCGAGGGAGATCGTGCCGGTGCCGTGGTGGTCGGTGATCTGGTAGGTGGACTTGCCGCCCTGGCGGACCAGGGAGGTGCCGCCGGGGATCTGGTAGTAGCGAACGCCCGTGGGGGGAGTCTTGGCGACCGTGTCGTAGACCAGCTCGTCACCGCCGAGGGTGATGGTGGTCTTGCCCGGGTCGCGCCGGATGAGCTGGTTGCCGCCCGCGTCGTAGAGGTAGGTGGTGGTGGTGTTGGGGACGACCCACTTCTGGCCGGCGGGGACGGTGGTGCCGCAGTCGGCGAGCAGGACGTCGGTGCCGTTGGTGGTGACGTCGCCGGGGACGGCGAGGCAGCGGTTGGCGGCGGCGTTGAGCAGGGTGCCGTCGGTGCGGCTGGTCCAGGTCTGGGCGGGGGTGCCGTCACAGGTCTGGAGCTGGACCGGCGAGGCCGCCGCCGTACCCATGGCGGTGAGGCACTTGCCGAAGGCCTTGAGGAGGTTGCCGGTGGTGGTGAGCTTCTGCCCGCCGCCGGTGTTGCAGGTGTAGATCTGGGCCGGGGTGCCGGCGGTCGAACTACCGCCCTGCGTCTCGAGGCACTTGCCGCCGATCCCGGTGATCTGCCCGGAGCGGGTGAGGGTGTTCAGCTTGCCCTCGACGTTCCAGGTCAGGTCGGTGGTCTTGTCGGCGGTGGTGTAGGTGGAAGTGGTGTTGCCACCGGCGTCGTAGCGGTTGCTGTTGGTGGCCGTGGTGGTGCCGTTGACCTTGGTGGTGCCCACGTTCAGGGCGTGCGGACCACCGTTCCCGTTGCCGCTGTTCAGGGTCGCGGCGGCCGGGAAGGTCTGCGTGGTGACGGCGTCCTTGGTGGTGTCGCCGGCGAGGTCGTGCTGGGTGAGGCTGGTGCGGTTGCCGGTCAGGTCGTAGCCGTAGCTCTGCCAGTACGGGGCCGGGCCGCCGACGGTGGTGGTGGCCGGGGCCACCACGCCGCTGGTGGGTGTGGAGTTGGTGCAGGAGCCGCGACCGCCGACGGTCGGCTGCGCGGCCTGGGTGAGGGTGCCGTTGTCGGACCAGGCGGTGGTCAGCCGGCCGAGGTGGTCGTAGCCGAAGCACTGCAGGTCGGCGGCGGACGGTGTGTTGTCGGCGATGCCGCGGATCGCGGTGATCCGCCCCGAGGCGTCGTAGGTGTAGGTGTTCTGCTGGACCGCCCCGGTGCCGGCGGTCTGCTTGTCGACGAACTGCGACAGCTGACGGCCGGTGGACTCGTCGTAGGTGTTGGTGACGACGACCTGGGTGCCCCACGGGTTCATCGTGGAGCGGATGTTGCGCCCGTAGGCGTCCCAGTCCGACGACAGGTCATAGGTCGTGGCGCTGCTGCCGAAGCTGCTCAGCGGGCCGTTGACGTCGTAGGTGTAGTTGACGGTCTCACCGGCGATGTCGCCGACCGCCGAGCGGTTGTCGGCCTTGAGCGCGTCGGTGATCGGGTCGTACGCCGCCTGGTAGGTGTAGGTGAACGGGGTGGTGCCCTGCCCGACCTCGGTGCCCGGGACGGTGACGGTCGTCTTGGTCGGGTGGTACGCGGTGTCGTACGCCAGCACCGAACTGGTGTACACCGCACCGGAGTTGCCGCCGACGTACCGGGTGGAGGTACTGGGCTGTCCCTTGAGGACCGTGTCGTAGGTGAAGGCGGTCAGCTGGTTGGCCGGGCTGACGGTGCCGGAGTAGGAACCGGTCGTTCGGCCGAGCAGGTCGTAGGTGTAGGCGATGGTCTGGCCGCGCCCGTTGGTGGTGGAGGCCAGGCGCCCGGCCACGTCGTACGTCTTGGCGTTGGTACCCGTGTCCGGGTCGACCGAGCTGGTCTCCCGGCCGCGCACGTCGTAGCCGTACGTCCAGGTGTTGCCGGCCGCGTCCTTGTGCGTGGCCAGCTGACCGTTGGGCGTGTAGGTGTACGTCGTGGCGTCCGCGTCCGCCGGGTTTCCGGTGGCGGTGGGCGTCCGGTACTGCCACAGCTGACTGGTGCGCCCGCGTGCGTCGGTGACCGTCGAGGTGGCGGTGCTGCCGGTGGGCGGGGTCACGTCCGTGCGGTCCGCACCGGGATACGCGGTCGTGGCGCTGCTCTGGACCACGCCGTAGGCCACGAACTCGGTGGTCACCGGGCGGCCGAGCCCGTCGAAGACGGTGTGGGACTGGGCCGGGACCTGCTGGGTGCTGGTCTGGTACAGCGTCGTGCTGGGTCCGGCGTCGTTGTTGTACCAGCCGGCGTTGGCCCGGACGACCCGTCCCTGGGAGTCGTAGACCGTATCCGTGATCAACCGGCCGGTGTAGGCGGAGTGCGCCGGGCTGGACTGGGTCTGCACGGTCCGACCCGTGCCGTCCATGATCTGGATGCTGACGCCGTAGGACCCGTTCGGGCGGAGCATGGAGGTGGTGACCGTCGGCGGGACGGCGATGCCGTTGACGATGCCGGGGGTCGAGTACGCGAAGGTCTGGTTCGCACTCAGGGTGGTGGCCCGGCCGGGCATCCAGACGCTGGTCAGCCGGCCCAGCGCGTCGTAGGCCTCGGTGACCGTACGGCCGTTGGAGTCGGTGGCGGTCAGCGGTTGGGCGCGGGCCGAGTCCAGCGTGGTGGTCGTGGTCCGCCCCGTGAGGGCGTCACTGGCGCCGGCCGGGGCCGGGGTGACGACCGTCATGCCGGTGGGCAGCTCGCCGGGCTTGGGTGCCGTGAAGGCGGTGGTGACGGTGGCGCCGGACAGGTGGGAGCTGTCGGTGGAGTTGGGGTCGGTGTTGCCGGCGAGGCGCCCGTAACCGTCGTAGGCGGCCGTCGTGGCACTGAACTGCGGCGTACCGCCGGTGTCGAAGTGATCGAGCGTCAGCGCGGAGCTCGCGTCGTGCTTCGTTCCCAGCTGTCCGACGGACAGGCCGTCGTAGGACATCCGGGACCAGGCGGTGGTGTTGGCGGCGGTCGGCGTGACGGTGCACGCGTTGGCGCCGTTCACCGCGATCACCTCGGAGGTCAGCGCCAGCACCTGCGGGTCGGTGCCCGCCGCGTAGGCGGTGCGGGTGCAGACGTCCGGCAGGCCGTCCGCGCTGCTCAGCGAGGTGGTGGTGCGGTTGCCGTGCGCGGAGTCGCTGGTCATGGTGCTGCTGCTGGTCCGCCAGGTGGCGTCCGCCTTCAGCGACTTCGAGACGGCGGTCGCGCTGGTGGCCGCGTACCGGGCGATCAGTTTGGGCAGGCTGCCTTGGTTGTGGGTGGCCGTGGTGACCGGAGCGCTGCTGGTGTTGACCGTGTAGGCGGTGATGGTGCCGCCGGCCTGGGTGTAGGTGTCGCTCTCCAGGACCTGGCCGGCGAGCCAGTCGGAGTCGGTGACCTGGCCGCTCATCGGGCCCGCGACCTTGACGCTGCGGGTACCGGTCGAGGTGAGGTCACCGTCCATGCCCTGGTAGAAGACGTTGGTCGTCTGGGACTTGGGCCCGTCACCGCCGCTGCCCGCGACCGTCGTGACGGACGCGTAGCCGCGGAACTGGTCCCACGTACGGTTGATGTCCTCGGTCAACGGGGAGTTGTTGCGGTGCCAGGCGGCGTTCCCGTACGAGTAGGCCGTGGTCACCGGAACCGCGCCCGGGGTGTTCGGGTTGGCGGTGACCGTGTTCACCGGGTAGCGCAGGAACCAGTCGTCGATCGGCGGGGCGTCCGGCTGCTCCGTCGGCGGGTGCCACTTGACGTTGTAGCAGGACAGCGTGTCGGTGTCGGCGGAGGCCGGCATGACGTTGTTGACCCGGGAGCAGGCGGCGGGCTTGTAGTCGACGCCGATGGTGGCACCGGTCTCGGTGGTGATCAGCTGGATGCGCGGCCGGTTGAACGCCGGGCGGGACGGGACGAGGTTCGTACCGTCGACCCGGTTGGCCAGCAGCATCGAGGTGAACGACACCGGCGGCAGGGTCACCGGGGTCGCGGAGGCCTGGGTGTCACTGCCGGTGCGGGTGACCGAGGCGAGCCAGGGCACCTTGGTGTTCTCGGTGGGGTTCTGGACGTTGATGAACTCGTGGTTGAGCGCGTAGGAGTCCACGTTCTGGTAGGCGCCGTTGAACCGGACCTGGGTGGTGATGCCGGTCAGCCACTTGGTGGACCAGAACGTCGGGCCGTAGTTGGTGCAGGTGCCGGTGGAGGCGCACTGCTGGTCCAACGGCACGTCAGGCCAGTTGGCGGCGTTCGCGGCGGTGCGGTTGGCCGGGTCGCAGGCACTGGTGGAGGTGACGCAGCGCTCGGCGGTGGCGAAGACGATCTTCGAGGCCGGGTTGTACGCGCCGTTGGCGGTCAGCTGGTCGGACAGCAGTTGCCCGTAGCCGATGGAGGACAGCACACCGGAGCGGGTGTAGGAGGTGTTGGTGCCGGTGCCGTTGTTCTGGCCGCCGCCCCGGGAGTAGTGGTTCGTCTCGGGGGTGTACGTGTAGGTGGTCAGGTTGCCGTGCGGGTCCACGATGAAGTCGAGGTTCCACCGCCACGCCGTCTGGCACCAGGAGGCCTTGCCCTTGGCCGAGTCGTAGCAGGGGTCGCCGCTGTTGGGCGAGTACACCGGCACGGTCCACGCCGAGCCGCTGTCCGCGCCCTTGGTGGTGGGGTTGCCGCTCGCGTCGGGCAGGTGGTTCAGACCGAAGTAGTAGACGGTGCCGGTGGTGTCGGTGACCTTGATGTACGAGCCGTTCCAGGTCCCGTTGGTCGCACCCGTCAGGAACTGCACCTTCGAGCCGTCGTCACCCTTGATCCGCCAGGTGCAGTTGGACTGCTCGGTCGTGCCGGGGGCGCCGGCCTGGCAGGAAGTGTCGTCCTGCACCAGCTCACCCGAGTGTCCGGCCAGTGAGAGCGTCAGGTTCGCGCCCGCCCAGCACTGGTCACCCGAGTTGGTGATCCCGCCCTTCGAGCACGGCTTGTGGGCGCGCTCCACGAAGCCCGCGCCGTAGTCCCAGCCGTCACCGATCCACGACGCCTGGGAGTTCGTGGAGGAGGTCCTGCCCTCCACCGAAGAGGAGTCGTAGGAGAGCCCGACCTGCGGCACGGCGCCGCCGAGGGTCGGCGGTGCCTGAACCGCGTACGAGTAGGTGAAGGCGCCCGAGGTGCTGCCGGCCGCCCAGGCCTGCGACGGGTTCAGCGAGGTCGCCGAGTACGTACCCGCGCCGCTGGACGAGCCGGAGACCACGCCGACCGTGGTCGAGGTGGTGGAGGTGTCGGCGGTGAGTGCCTGGATGCTCGTGCGCGCCGTGCCGTCGTCGGCGGGCAGCGTCACATCGGCGACGAGCTTCTTCGTCGACGGGTCGTAGTGCGAGGGCAGCGGTGTCTGCTGCAGGCAGCCGGTCACCTGCGGTGTCGTCAGGGAGCAGTCCGGCAGCAGCACCAGACGCGCACGCGAGGCCCAGTTCGCGCCGTACATGGTGTCCAGGTCGGACGTGTCGATCCCCAACCTGACCGGACCGGCGTCGCCCCGGCCTTCGCGGGAGAGCGTCACCGCGAGGCCGGATATACCCGCAGCCGTGGTGGCCTCGGAATCCGCCACCGTGACCTGAACCGTCTGGCCGGCCGCGGCGGAGCCCGCCAGCGGCGCCAGCGATACGGGCAGCCCGGAGGCGGCGGTCTCCGAACCCGCTTCCGAGGTCTTCCCGGCCGCCATCGACTGCACGGCGGGCGCGGTTCCCAGGTGCACGCTCGCGTGTCCGTGCGGCGGCAAATGCCGCAACTGCGGCGGCTGCCATTTCGCCGGCACCGGATGAGTCGGCGTCGCCACCGGAGCAGCGGCTACGTTCTTTCCCTTTACCGACGCGGTCTTCGGCAGTGCCGTATTCGACGGCGTCCATTTCCGCGAGTAGTCCGGCCCGGCCGCGGCAGCCACTGACACCGGTGCCAGCATCGCCCCGATCACAGCCGCGGCGATGACTGTCGCCAGTCGCCGCCTCCCCCGCCGATAGGTGCTTGGTGAAGCACCCGCGTTTCCCGACAGCAACACTGAGTAACCCCCAGCCGACCGGGCATCCGCCCGGTTCAAGATCTCGACATAGAACGCGCGGAGCTTACTCGCGGCTTATAAGACCAGGTCAATGGCTGGAGCCAGGCTTTTCGGGGGTGAGGTATCTCACAGTATTCGCAAAATGGGAGTCCTTGCTGCAATTCGGACAGCGGTCCGCAATTCACATTGCGTGTGCATGCCGTGCCCGGGAGCATGCTGTCGACCTCCGTGTCTTGAGCATCGAGGCTTCTCCACACATGCAGGGGACTTCACTTGAACAGACGTCGCCGTCACGGCGCGCCATCTCGCGCCCTGACCGTCGCTGCGGCCTTTACCGTCGCCGCCTCCCTGGCAGGGCCGGCGGCCTTTGCCGACTCGGTATCGCCTTTTCCGTCGCGGAGCGCCGTCGCGGAAGTCGACGCGCTGCGTACGCAGGAGCGTCCGCCGGCTGATGACGCCGACCGTGCGATCGCGAAGGCGAAGGCGACCCAACAGCGGGTGGCGGTCGATTCGTTGACCACCGAGTTCAGCGAGACGGTGGCGACGCCCGAAGGGCATCTGGCGCTGACCAGTCACCCGGATCAGCAACGGGTCAAGCGCGACGGCTCATGGGTCGTGCTGAACGCGGACCTGGCCGCGAACGCGGACGGTTCCTTCTCGCCGAAGGCGGCGGCCGGGAGCCTCGTCCTGTCCAAGGGCGGGGCCGGCCCGCTGGCCACAATGACCAGCGCGGACGGCAAGAAGCTCGCGCTCGACGCGCCGTTCGGCCTGCCCGCTCCCACCGTCAGCGGCGACAGTCTGCTCTACCCCTCCGTCGCTCCGGACATCGACCTGAAGGTCACCGCCACCAAGCTGGGCGGCCTGACCACCGTACTGGTCGTCAAGACCCAGGCCGCTGCCGCGAATCCGGTCCTCAGGACCCTGCACTTCGACACGATCGCCGACGGTGTCACCGTCAACAGCGACGAGGTCGGCAACATCACCGCCGTCGCCGCCGACGGCAAGCCCCGGTGGATCGCCCCCACCCCCCAGATGTGGGACAGCTCCACCGCCGCACCCAGGGCCAAGGCTCTGGCGCAGGCATCGCCGGACAGCTCCAATGCCTCTGACAAGGCGTCCGGCGTCAGCACTCCCACCGGCCCCGGTGCCGCGTCCAAGGTCGCCAGGATGCCCGCCAGGGCCAACGGCAAGGGCATCGACCTGACCCCCAGTCAGGACCTGCTCGCGCACGGCACAGCGCCGTACTTCATCGACCCCGCCTGGGTGCCGTGGAGCACGTCGGCGAACGGCTGGACCTGGATCCAGTCCGCCTACCCCGGCACCTCCAACTGGAACCGCACCGGTGGCAACGACTCCGACCACCCCGGCGTCGGCATCTGCGCGTACTACCCCAACGGCGGCAGCTGCTCGCCCTCGGACACGCACCGCACCTTCTACCAGTTCAACACCAGCCCGCTGCGCGGCGCGGTCTTCCACTACGCGACCATGAACATGCAGGAGTACGTCTCCGCGGACTGGTCCTGCACCAACACCTACCCGCTGGACCTGTACGTCACCAGTGCCATCAGCAGCGGCACGACCTGGAGCAACCAGCCCTGGCAGGTGGGTAGTTCGCTCGGCCGGCAGTGGGTCGGCGGCTCCGGCCACACCAACTGCTACAACAACGTGCCGTTCAGCTACAACATCACCGGCACCCTCCAGTCGTACGGTGCCGACCACGACACGCTGACCTTCGGCCTCTACGGCGACGAGAGCAACCAGTACGCCTTCAAGCGGTTCATCTACCAGCCCTCGCTCTACGTCGAGTACGACCGTGCCCCCAACACCCCCACCAATCCTGCCGTTTCACCGGAACCGAAGTTCGTGAGCCCCTCGCAGACCTACCAGGCCTGCGACAACAGCGGTGCGGGCTCCTGGGGTTGGCTCGGCGCCGGAAGTGACCAGAACGGTGCGGTCGCCCTCAACGCCAACGTCTCCAGCCCCACCCAGGGCCAGCTGTACTCCTGGTCGCACATCTGGGACTACAGCCTCTCCGGCAGCCCTGACGTCGACTCCGGCTACTCCCCGCTGGTGGGCAACGGCTCCAACGCACCGTTCACCGTCAAGGCCGGTGCGATCAAGGACGGCCACGCCTACGGCTACAGCATCATGGCCTCCGACCAGCTGCCGGGCACCCCGTGGTCGGGCGCGACCCCGACCTGCCACTTCCGGGTCGACACCACCCCGCCGGTCATGACCTTCCCGGCCACCGTCAGCGACCCGACGAAGCAGTTCCCGCCCTCCGGCAACGGTCAGACCCCGCAGATCTACGCCGGCCAGACCGGCGCGGTCCCGATCACCGCCGCCGACCCCAACCCGTCCGGGCTGAACACCTCCGGCCTCGCCTGCCTGCGCTGGAGCTGGGACCCGCAGCTGGCCGGCGCCGCCTGGCAGTGCGGTGCCGCGATGCCCACCGGCGGTCAGATCCCCGGCATCACCCCCGGCCACTGGGGCACCAACATCCTCTACACGCAGGCCGAGGACAACGCGGGCAACCTCTCGCCGATCGCCCCGTACGCGTTCTACGTCCCGTGGAACCCCAACGGTCCGGCGCCGGTCTTCGGTGACGTCACCGGCGACAGCGTCCCCGACATCCTGGCCGCGGACAGCGGCGGCAACCTGCGGGCCTACACCGTCCCCGGCAACCCGATGGCGAAGGCTCCCGCGACCGTCCTCGCCGCCACGCAGGCCAACACGCCGGCTTCCCCGGCCAGCGACTCCTGGGCCAACTACCAGCTCACCCACCGGGGGAGCCTGAGCGGCGGGAAGAACGTCGACGACCTGATCGTCCACAAGCCCGGCGCCGCGAGCCTCTTCTTCTACAAGAACCCGGGCAACACCTACGTCCCCGGCACCTTCGACAGCCACAGCCTGCTGGAGAAGCCCGCCTGCGACCCGGCCCTCGCTGATTGCACCGGTTACGCGGCCGACTGGTCCACCACTCTGCAGATCGCGGCCAGTGGTGACCCCGTCACCACCGACCTCGACACCAGCAAGCACTTCCAGAACCGCACCGGTCTGTTCACGGTCGAAACCAGCTCCGACGGCAACGGCGCCCTCTGGTACTACCCCGAGATCAGCGACGCCGTCTTCGGCGCACCGATCAAGCTGACCACCACCGGCTGGAAGAACTGGGAGCTGATCTCCGCCGGCGACTGGGCCGGCCAGGGACACCCCGGTCTCTGGGCGCGCAACTCCCTCAGCGGCGACCTGCGCGGCTACACCTTCACCACCGGCCTGGTGACCGAGAACGACGTCTTCGGCAGTCCCCTCGGGACCTTCCCTGCCATCACCAAGCTGGTCACGAACAACCTCATCGGCACCGGCATCAGCTCCACCACCTGGCCCCGGGTCGGCTCCGAGGGTGACCTCACCGGCAGCGGCCACCCCACCCTGTGGGGCATCACCACCGACAACCGGGTCCAGATCTGGACCGGTACGCCCACCACGAGCACCGTCACCCCTGGGGTCTACGTCGGCGCGAACGCCAGTACCGTCCTGAGCACCGCCCTCGGCGCGGACCAGTGGCCGCTCAGCGGCGCCAGTACCAACAACGGCATCGCGACCGACAGCAGCGGCCTCAACCGCGCCACCATCAACGGCAGCGTCACCTTCGCGGCCGACCACAAGGGCATCGCCAACGGGGCCACCGTGCTCAACGGCAGCTCCTACCTCAAGACGGCCACCCCCGCGGTCGACACCAGGCTGGCCTACTCGGTGTCGGTCTGGGCGAAGATCAGCAACCTCGACAGCTACCAGACCTTCGTCACCCAGAACGGCAGCGCGCGCGGCGCGTACTACCTCCAGTACTCCAAGGCGTTCAACGCCTGGGCCTTCGTCGCGCCGTCCAACGACAACATCTCGCCCGCCGCCTACTACGCCGCCTTCGCCTCCACACCGCCCCAGACGGGCCAGTGGACCCACCTCGCGGCCACCTACGACCCGGCGACCAAGGCCATGACGCTCTACGTCAACGGCAAGTTCGCCGCCGCCGGCTACAACCCCACCCCGTGGAACGCGACCGGCGCGATGACCATCGGTGCCGCCGTAACCACCGGCTACCCGGTCGACAACCAGGCCACCGGCGCCGTCAGTGACGTCCGGACCTATCCGTACGCGCTGACTCCGGATCAGGTGACCGCCATCTTCAACAGCTGACGGTCGAGCACGCACGAGGGGCGCCGACCKCGGKCGGCSCCCTTCGTGTGCGGCGTCGCGGGCTCAGCTCTGCGCCTGCCAGGCCGCAAGGCCCTTCTTCAGGTCCTCGGCAGTCATCACCGGCTGGATCTCGAACTCCGCGCCGAGCTCCTGGAAGAGCGGCTCCGCGATGCTGGGGAGCTGGGAGCTGTCCTGCATGTCGAAGACGAAGGTGCAGTGCCTGCCGCCTTCGCCGGGGCCGAAGTAGGCCGCTTCGGGCTTGAGGCGTTCGATCATGGATTCCACGATCTTCGCCAGGGTGCCGTCCTTGATCGCCTCGTTCGAGGCCTGGGTGTCGAGGCGGGCTCTCAACATGACCCTCATCGCACTCGCTCCTTCTGCGCACCACGACCGGCACGGTTCTGACCGCGCTCGCTTGGACCCGGTGACGTCCCGCTCAGGCTCTCCTCGGGAGGCAGGGGCGGCAACATCTCGTCCTCCATCAGTGCTGCCGTCAGGCGCGGAGCAGCCCGTCCAGGAAGGTGTTGCCGAAGACCCGGTGCGGGTCGTGGCGGTCCAGGGTGGCGATCGCCTCGTCCCAGCCCGGGCGGCCGGCTGCGCGGAGGCTGTCGGGGATGGCGCGGCCGAGGACGTCGGGGTCGGCCCAGGCGGCGGTTTCGGTGAAGGCCCAGCCCTTGGACCACTCGACCCGGAGGCCGGCCCGGGTGCCGTCGAAGGTGCGGAGCAGGAACTGTTCGAGGTCGCGGCAGAACCGGGGCAGGCCGGGGGTGCCGGGCAGGCTGAGGATGTCGAGCCAGACAGCGGTGTCCCACTCGGGCTTGTCCGGGTGGGGCCGCAGGGCGGAGAGCAGGGGTGGCTGGGCGCCGGGGATGCCGGTGGCGGCCGGGGTGTCCAGGCCGGTGGCCCGGATCTCGACGGCTCCGTTGACCGGGTACTCGCCGCGCTGCTGGTACTCCGTCAGCAGGTTCTGGTAGTAGGTGGTGAACTCGCTGACCACCCACTGGAGGTCGGCGCGCCGGGCCAGCACCGCGTACCCGTTGGCGGTGACCCGCAGGGTGGTCGGCCGGACGTACTGGAGCAGTGTCCGGGAGGGGCCCCACAGGTCGGAGTGCAGGCCGTCCGCGAGCAGGTGGGTGAGCAGTTCGCCGGTGAGCAGGCTGCGCAGCAGGCCGGTGGAGAGCAGCACGTCGGTCAGGTCGCCGGTGAGGCCGATCTTCGTGATCAGGAACTGGAGTTGGCCGAAGGTGGGGGCCAGCCCCCAGGCGCCCGAGACCAGTTGGCCGGCCAGTTCGGCCACCGGCTTCGGGATGTTATCGGAGAAGGGGTAGTTGTACGGCTCGGTGACGGTACGGGCGGCGAACGGGCGGGTGGGGGTGACCCGCCAGGTCTTGAGCCAGGGGTGCGAGGTGAAGGCGTACCAGATCGCCTCGGCCCGGCCGTCCCGGTCGACGAAGTCGGCGAAGGTCCGGTTGCCGGACGTCCCCGGTGCGGCGAAGAGTTCGGTGGCCGGGATGTCGAGGCGGCTGACGCAGCGCAGGTTCCGGTCGGCGCCGACCCGGAGCACCACCTCGGTGAGGAAGGCCCGGCCCAGCTGGACCAGAAAGGCGGCGCTGTCGGCTTCGGCCCGGTCGAACTCCCGGAGTACGTATCGGCCTTGGGCCTCGTCCCAGACCACCGCGGTGAGCGAGGTGACCTGGTTGCTGAGCGAGCCGTAGCCGTGACCGGCCGGCAGGGTCTCGCCGGTGGCCGGTACGGCGGTGCCGTGGCCGCCGATGGCGAGCACGCCGCCGACGGTGAGATCGCCGGGCGCCGGGCAGGCGGTGACGCCGAGGCCGTGACCGGCCAGCTGGGCGAGCAGGTCCTCCATCGAGGCGCCGGTCTGCACCCGGACGGTCGGCGCCCCGGCCACCGAACTCCCGGTCAGGGCAATGGCGGTGAGGTGCTGGGTGGTGTCGAGCAGCAGCACCTGGGCCGTGGCGGGGGTGCCGGGCGCGACGGTGAGCGGTGCCCAGCCGTGCCGGTGCCCCTGTGGACGCAGCCGCCAGCCTGCGGCGCGGGCCCAGTCGGCGAGCTCGGCGACCTGTTGCGGGCTGCTCGGTGCACAGACCCAGAGCGGGTCGGTACGGACCTCGCCGGCCCAGTTCTCGTACACCCGCTGGTAGGGCGTCACCCCGGCCGGGAGGCCGGCGGGTGCGGTGCCCACGGCCTGCGCGCTGTCCGGCCCGATGGTGCCGCGCAGGAGCCAGGCGGCGCCGCCTCCGCCGAGTACGGCGAGTGCCTTACGGCGGGTCAGGCCGCTTTTACTGTCGTGCTGTTGGTCTGCCACGCGCCGACGCTACCAACGGAGATCACGCCGCGAGGCGCTTTCGGGCCGCAGGATGTCGGGGCTGCGACCGCATGTTGCACGTGATCCGGTCTTCCACCCCTGCCGGGCACGGGAGCGTGGGCCGCCCCGAAGTCGCCGACCGCATCGGCCGCGCGCGTGGGCGCGTCGTAGAACGACGGATCCACCATGCAGTACACCTCATACCGCTTGTCCACGTGAGCCTCCGCCCCAGGGCATCCGAATCCGCAGCTCGGTTGTCCGAACATCCCTTCGACACCTGCCAGTTCCGACGATCCTCGGGTCACCCCAGGTGCACCACCACTTGTCACGCGATCGGTGTGAGATCGACATCCTCGTACCGTGAACTCCGCACGGTGCGTCTCGCGGCGACCTCGGCACGGCGAACCCGGTCCGGACGGGACACCTGGCTAGGGTCGGTGGAATGGAACGGATTCGGAGCAGGGTGGTCGTCACCGGTGAGGTCCAGGGCGTGTTCTTCCGGGACACCTGCCGCCGCACGGCACAGGAGCACGGGGTGGCCGGCTGGGTGCGCAACCTGGCGGACGGGACGGTGGAGGCCGTGTTCGAGGGGGAGGCCGCTGCGGTTGGTCAGCTGGTCGCCTGGGCGGAGCGCGGGCCCAGCCGGGCGGTGGTCGATCGGGTAACGGTCCGCCAGGAGGAGCCGGAGGGGCTGGCCGGGTTCGAGATCCGGCCGACGCCGTGGTGAACGCGCCCTGGCGTTCGGCTTCGGCCGGTCCGCAGTTCGGCCCGGGGACGTTTGAAGCGGGTGCCGGCACGCCAGACATGGGGGATGACGGAACCTGCACTGCGCCTCTCCGACGAGGTCCGTGACGCGCTCGCGAGCCGCCGGACTCCCGTGGTCGCCCTGGAGTCGACGATCATCGCGCACGGCCTGCCCAGGCCACGGAACCTGCTGGTGGCGGGGGAGTTGGAGGAGATCGTGCGGGCGGCGGGCGCCGTCCCGGCGACCATCGCCGTGCTGGACGGTGTGCCGCACATCGGGCTCGGCAAGAGCGAGTTGGACCGGGTCGCGAACGACCCCGACCTGCGCAAGTTCGGGTTCCGGGATCTCGCACCAGCCGTGGCGGCCGGCGCGAGCGGGGCGACCACGGTGTCGGGGACGGCGTACCTGGCGGCGCGGGCCGGGATCCGGGTCTTCGCCACCGGTGGGCTCGGCGGGGTGCACCGGGAGTGGGCGACCACGCAGGACGAGTCGGCCGACCTCGGGCTGCTCGCCCGGACCAGGATCACCGTGGTGTGCGCGGGGGTGAAGTCGATCCTGGACGTACCGGCCACGCTGGAGCGGCTGGAGACGCTGGGGGTCGCGGTGCTCGGGTACCGGACGGCCGAGTTCCCCGGGTTCTACCTGTCGAGTTCGGGGCGGCCGGTGGACTGGACGGTACGGGAGGCGTCCGAGGTGGCGGACGTGATGCGCGCTCAGGACACGCTCGGGGGGCTGGACTCGGCGCTGGTGGTGGCCAACCCGGTGCCGGAGGCCGAACAGCTCGACCCCCGGCTGCACGACCGGGTGCTCGCCGAGGCACTAGCGGCCGCCGACCGCGCGGGTGTCACCGGACAGGCCACCACGCCCTTCCTGCTGGCCTACCTCACCGAGCACACCGAGGGCGCCTCGCTGGAGGCCAACCTGGCGGCCGTGCGCGGCAATGTCCGGCTCGCTGCCGAGATCGCCGCCCACTGGGCGGGGCCGGGGGAGTGACAGGCGCGCTGCTCGTGATCGGCGACGTCGTCACGGACGTTGTCGCGCTGCACGACCGGCCGCTCGCTCCGCACACCGACACCGCCGCCCGGATCGCAGTCCTGCCGGGCGGATCGGCTGCCAACTCCGCTGCCTGGGCGGCGTATTCGGGCGTGGACGTGCGGCTGCTGTCCCGGCTCGGCGCCGACTCGGCCGACTGGCACCGGGCCGAACTGCTCGGCGCCGGAGTCCGCCCGCATCTGGTGGTCGACCCGGAGCTGTCGACGGCCGTGGTGATCTGCCTGGTGGACGCCGAGGCCGAGCGGACCTTCGTCACCGACAGCGGTGCCGCCGCCCGTCTCGGCCCGGCCGACTGGGAGCCGGCGCTGCTCGACGGCGTCGCGCGTCTGCACCTCTCCGGGTACCTCTACTTCACCGGCCAGGGACGTCAGTTGGCGGTACGGGCGGTCGCGGCGGCCGAGGCGAGGGGCCTGCCGGTCAGCGTCGACCCGGCCTCCACGGGCTTCATCGAACGGCTCGGCGTCGCGGCCTTCCTGGCCGCGATCGACGGCACGGACCTGCTGCTGCCGAACTCGGCGGAGGCGCGGCTGCTGGCGGGAACGGACGATCCGGTGACGGCGGCCGAGCGGCTCAGCGCGGTGTACGGCGAGGCCGTTGTGAAGCTCGGCCCGCAGGGTGCGCTGGCCGCACGGGGCGGGAAGGTCGTCGCGAGGATTGCCGCCGTCCCGAGTACTGCGGTGGACAGCACCGGCGCCGGCGACGCCTTCACCGGAGCTTTCCTGGCCGCACGGCTCCGAGGCGCCGACCTCGCCGAGGCGACGGCCGCCGGCTGCGGCGCGGGGGCGGTCGCCGTCGCTCGGACGGGCGGCAGACCGCCGACCCGGTGAGCGGCGCACGCTGTGCCAGGAGCTGCTCGATCCGCAGGTGGTCGCGTTCCTCCGGGAGCACGGACTGTAGAAGCGGCGGGGGGGGGGGGGGATCGCTGTGACGGCGAGCACAGGCCATGTGCAACTTGTTGCATAGGGCGGCGCCGAGCCCCTACCGTGACGCCATGACCGCGTACCCGAACCTGCTGCGTCCGCTCGACCTCGGCTTCACCACGCTCCCGAACCGGGTGCTGATGGGCTCGATGCACGTCGGCCTCGAGGAGGCCGAGAACGGCTTCGAGCGGATGGCCGAGTTCTACGCGACCCGGACCAGGGCCGGGGTCGGCCTGATCGTCACGGGTGGCATCGCGCCGAACGAGGCGGGCCGCCCGTGGGAGGGCGGCGCCAAGCTGACCACCGAGCAGGAGGCCGCCGAGCACCGGGTGATCACCGAGGCGGTGCACGCGGCGGGCGGCAAGATCGCGCTCCAGCTGCTGCACTTCGGCCGGTACGCCTACCACGCCGAGCTGGTCGCGCCGAGTGCGATCCAGGCGCCGATCAGCCCCTTCCCGCCGCGCGCGCTGACCGAGGACGAGGTCGAGCAGACGGTCGAGGACTTCGCCCGGGCGGCCGAGCTGGCCAAGTCGGCGGGGTACGACGGCGTGGAGATCATGGGGTCCGAGGGCTACCTGATCAACGAGTTCATCGCCGCGCCGACCAACCGGCGCCAGGATCGCTGGGGCGGCAGTTACGAGAACCGGATGCGCTTCCCGGTGGAGATCGTCCGGCGGGTGCGCGAGCGGGTCGGGGCCGAGTTCATCCTGATCTACCGGCTCTCCATGCTCGACCTGATCCCCGGTGGCTCCACGCTCCCCGAGGTGGTGCAGCTGGCCAAGGCGGTCGAGGCGGCCGGGGCGACCATCATCAACACCGGCATCGGCTGGCACGAGGCCCGGATCCCCACCATCGCCACCTCGGTGCCGCGCGCCGCGTACGCCTGGGTGACCAAGCGGCTGATGGGCGAGGTGGGCATCCCGCTGGTGACCAGCAACCGGATCAACACCCCTGAGCTGGCCGAGCAGTTGCTCGCCGACGGGCACGCCGACCTGGTCTCGCTGGCCCGGCCGTTGCTCGCCGACCCGGAGTTCGTGGCCAAGGCCGAGCGCGGTACCCCCGAGGCGATCAACACCTGCATCGGCTGCAACCAGGCCTGTCTGGACCACACCTTCAGCGGGCGGATCACCTCCTGCCTGGTGAACCCGCGCGCCTGCCACGAGACCGAGCTGGTGCTCGCCCCGACCCGGCGCCGCAAGCGGATCGCCGTGGTCGGCGCAGGCCCGGCCGGGCTCGGCTTCGCGGTGGCCGCCGCCGAGCGCGGGCACGCGGTCACCCTGTACGACGCCGCGGACCGGATCGGCGGGCAGCTGAACGTGGCCCGGCAGGTGCCGGGCAAGCAGGAGTTCGACGAGACCCTGCGCTACTACCGGTACCAACTGGCGGAGCGTCAGGTCGAGTTGCGGCTCGGTGCGGCCGTCACCGCGGCCGGGCTGCTGGCCGAGGGCCATGACGAGGTGGTGCTCGCCACCGGCGTCACCCCGCGCGTCCCGGCGATCCCCGGCGTGGACCACCCGAGCGTGGTCGGCTACCTGGACGTGCTGCGCGGCGAGGCGACGGTCGGCGAGCGGGTGGCGATCATCGGCGCGGGCGGGATCGGCTTCGACGTGGCCGAGTTCCTGACCGACCAGGACGGCGACTTCTACGCGAGCTGGGGCATCGACACCGAGCACCGCGAGCCCGGCGGGCTGCGCGCCCCCGAGCGGCCGAAGCCGCCGCGTACCGTGCACCTGATCCAGCGCAAGCCCGGCAAGGTCGGCGCGGGCCTCGGCAAGACCACCGGCTGGATCCACCGGGCCGAGCTGGCCCACCGCGGCGTGCACACCGTCTCCGGCGCGAGCTACCGGCTGATCGACGACGAGGGGCTGCACCTGACCGTGGACGGCGAGGACCGTACCGTCCCGGTGGACACGGTGGTGCTCTGCGCCGGACAGGAGCCGCGCCGTGAGCTGCACGCCGAGCTGCTGGCCGGCGGCGCCTCGGTGCACCTGATCGGCGGCGCGGACGTGGCCGCCGAGCTGGACGCCAAGCGGGCCATCGATCAGGGCACCCGGCTCGCGGCCGAGCTCTGACCCGTAACCGTCGGGATCAGCGCCAGCTGTCCGGGCCGCCGCCGACCTCGGTGAACGCGGCCAGGGCCAGTGCGCCGAGGAACAGCGCGGCCATCAGCAGCAGGGTCAGACAGCCGACCGCGTCGGCCCTGGCCTGGCTCTGGCTGCGCATGGCGCCCCCTCTGTCCGGCCCGTGGGGGTCCTCGGCGCCGGGGCCCCCACCCTAGCGACGGACCCCCGCCCTGCCCAGACCTCCCTTGAAGGCCCCCGGCTGTTGCCGGGGGCCTTCGTCGTACCCGCCTACCGGACGGAAGGGCTCACCCTGCGGACCGGCCTTGACGATTTGTTGAAAGCGGCTTACTTTTCTTTTCGCATACCAGAATCATCCTTCCGTATCGTGGAAGTCTGACGGACGCAGGAGTAAGCCGATGCCTCGAATGACAGCCGCCCGCGCGGCAGTTGAGATCCTCAAGCGCGAGGGCGTTGACGTCGCTTTCGGCGTGCCGGGCGCCGCGATCAACCCCTTCTACAAGGCCCTCAAGGAGGGCGGTGGCATCAGCCACACCCTCGCCCGCCACGTCGAGGGCGCCTCGCACATGGCCGAGGGCTACACCCGGGCCAAGGCCGGGAACATCGGTGTCTGCATCGGTACCTCAGGACCGGCCGGCACCGACATGATCACCGGTCTGTACTCGGCGATCGCGGACTCGATCCCGATCCTGTGCATCACCGGCCAGGCCCCGGTCGCGAAGCTCCACAAGGAGGACTTCCAGGCCGTCGACATCGCCTCGATCGCCAAGCCGGTCACCAAGGCCGCGACCACCGTCCTGGAGGCCGCCCAGGTCCCCGGCGTGTTCCAGCAGGCCTTCCACCTGATGCGCTCCGGCCGTCCGGGCCCGGTCCTGATCGACCTCCCGATCGACGTCCAGCTGACCGAGATCGAGTTCGACCCGGAGACCTACGCGCCGCTGCCGGTCTACAAGCCGGCCGCGACCCGTGCGCAGATCGAGAAGGCGATCGGCTTCCTGCTGGAGTCCGAGCGGCCGCTGATCGTCGCCGGTGGCGGCATCATCAACGCCGACGCCGCCGAGCTGCTGGTCGAGTTCGCCGAGCTGACCGGCACGCCGGTGATCCCGACCCTGATGGGCTGGGGCATCATCGCGGACGACCACGAGCTGAACGCGGGCATGGTCGGCCTGCAGACCTCGCACCGCTACGGCAACGCGAACTTCCTCGAGTCGGACTTCGTCCTCGGCATCGGCAACCGGTGGGCCAACCGCCACACCGGCGACCTGGCCGTCTACACCAAGGACCGCAAGTTCGTCCACGTCGACATCGAGCCGACCCAGCTCGGCCGGATCTTCGCGCCGGACTTCGGCATCGCCTCCGACGCCAAGGCCGCCCTCGAGCTCTTCGTCGAGGTCGCCAAGGAGCTCAAGGCCGCGGGCAAGCTGCCCGACCGCAGCGAGTGGGCCGCGTCGACCCAGGAGCGCAAGGCGACCCTGCTGCGCCGCACCCACTTCGACAACGTGCCGCTCAAGCCGCAGCGCGTCTACGAGGAGATGAACAAGGCCTTCGGCCCGGAGACCCGCTACGTCACCACCATCGGTCTGTCCCAGATCGCCGGTGCGCAGATGCTGCACGTCTACAAGCCGCGGCACTGGATCAACTGCGGCCAGGCCGGCCCGCTCGGCTGGACCATCCCGGCCGCGCTCGGTGTCGCCACCGCCGACCCGGAGACCCCGGTCGTCGCCCTCTCCGGCGACTACGACTTCCAGTTCATGCTGGAGGAGCTGGCGGTCGGTGCCCAGCACCGCATCCCCTACGTCCACGTCCTGGTCAACAACGCCTACCTCGGCCTGATCCGCCAGGCCCAGCGCAACCTGGACATCAACTTCCAGGTCAACCTGGAGTTCGAGAACATCAACTCCCCGGAGCTGGGCGTCTACGGCGTCGACCACGTCAAGGTCGTCGAGGGCCTGGGCTGCAAGGCCATCCGGGTCACCGAGCCGGACCAGCTGCTGCCCGCCTTCGAGCAGGCCAAGAAGCTGGCCGCCGAGTTCCGCGTCCCGGTCGTGGTCGAGGCCATCCTGGAGCGCGTCACCAACATCTCGATGGGTGGCGCCGGTATCGACGCCATCAACGAGTGGGAGGACCTGGCCACCGAGCCCGGCCACGCCCCCACCGCGATCAAGGCCCTCAAGGCCTGATCCCGCACCAACAGTCGGGCCCGGTACCGCCGTTCGGCGGTGCCGGGCCCGACGGCGTGCCCGGACCGGGTTCCGGTGGGCCGTCAGGTGGACGGTCAGGAGGGCAGCAGCCACTGCTGGTTGGCGGCACCGAAGCAGTCCCAGATCTGCAGCCGGGTGCCGTTGGCGGAGCTGGGTCCGGTGGCGTCCAGGCAGCGGCCGGAGGCCGGGTTCACCAGGGTGTTGCCGCCGCCGACCTGCCACTTCTGGGCGCCGGTCCCGTTGCAGTCCCAGAGCTGGATCTTGGTGCCGTTGACCGTCCCGGCGCCGGTGACGTCCAGGCACTTGCCGAGCGCCTGGAGCGAACCGTCCGACGCCACCGTCCAGTTCTGCGCGGTGGTGCCGTTGCAGTCGTAGAGCTGGACGGCGGTGCCGTTGGTGTTGCTCGCCGCCGCGACGTCCACGCACTTGCCGCCGTATCCGGTGATCTGCCCGCTCGGGCGCGGTGAAGTGCCGCCGCCGGTGACCGAGTTGAAGGTGCGGGTGAACTGGTACGGGCTCTGCGAGGTGCCGCTGCACGAGTCGGAGAGCGTGCCGTTGCTGGCGCAGGCCTTGTCCCGGCCGAGCGACCAGAAGGCCAGCAGCTGGATGCCCCTGGCGGCAGCGAAGTTGGCCAGCGTGGTGGCGTTGGCGGTGCTGAACACCTCGGCCTGGGTGTCGTTGACCCCGATCATCGGGGTGTTGCCCTCCATCGCCCAGAGCTGCTGGTCGGTCCTGCCGGTCCAGATGTTCCCGAGCTGGCCGCGCAGGGCGGTGGCGGCGTCGGTGGCGGCCTTGCCCATGTCCATCGCGGGACCGTAGTCCATGGTCATGATGTTGACCACGCCGACATCCAGGCCCCGGCTCTTGGCGTTGTTCAGCAGACTGAGTGAATTCCCTTCCAGACCGGTCGGGTTGACCGGCAGGGTGTAGTGCACGGCGAGTTTGCGGCCGGCCGCCGCGTACTCCTGCTGGAGCTGGGCGAGGGCCTGGTTACGACGGTCGTTGGCGGTGGTGTCGTTGAGCGAGCCGCCCTCGATGTCCAGGTCGATCTTCGTCAGGTTGAGGGTGTCGACCACCCGCTTGTACTGGGTCTTCAGGCTGCTGACCGAGGTGCAGGCCTGGCCGAGCTCGGTGCCGGCCGCGCCGCCGAAGGAGGCGATCACGTCACCGCCGGCCGCCCGCAGGCTGTTGATCGCCGACTGCCAGCCACCGTCGGTGATGGGCGTGTTGCCGTTGAAGGTGGCGTTGCAGCTGCCGTCGCTGATCACGAACGCCAGGGTGAAGTACTTCAGTCCGGTGGCGGCCCGGGCGTCGGCCATCGCGGACGGCGAGTTCCAGGTCTCGACGTAGGGCGCGGCGTACTGGGCGGGGAAGCCGGGGCCGGGGTTGGCGGCGGCGTGCGCGGTGGCGGCGGGGAGCAGGCCGAGGGGGACGGCGAGCAGGGCCGCCCCGGCAAGGGCGCGACGGAGCATGTGGGTCTCCTGGGGCGTGGGGGGAGCGCTCTCCGGGGGTGAGCGCCAGTGAGTCAACTGGAGTCGTCGACGGTCCGTCAAGTGGTCAGGAAAGAAGGTTTACTGATCGAGTAGCGAATCGGCGGGCTGACCTGCGGGGCTTTCGACGTTCAGAAGTTGACGGTTGATCAGCGGAAACGCGGAGCCTTGACGCACTGCCGCGTACAGGAGTTGAATCGGCGGCCATCCCCCACCCCTTGAGGAGTTCACCGTGCTCCGAATCCCACGGGCCGCCACCGGCCTGCTCGCCGGGGCCCTGGTCGCCACCGGTCTGCTGGCCGCCGCCCCCACCGCGACCGCCGCCGGAGAGTCCGTCTCGGTCTGGCTCACCACCACCGACGACGCGGGCGGCCGCCATGTCACCCGCGGGCTCCAGCAGCAGGCCGCCGTCGCCTTCGCGGCGGGCAGCGGCGCGGGCCAGCAGATCACCGTGGACGAGAGCGTCCGCTACCAGCAGTTCACCGGCGGCGGCGCCTCGTTCACCGACACCGCCGCCTGGCTGCTGAACAGCAGCGGCGCGCTCTCGGCGGCCACCCGGGACGCCACCATGCGCAAGCTGTTCTCGCCCACCGAGGGCATCGGCCTCTCGCTGACCCGCAACCCGATGGGCGCCTCCGACCTGGCCCGGTTCGGGTACACCTACGACGACCGCCCGGCCGGGCAGACCGACCCGGGCCTGGCGAACTTCTCCATCGAGCACGACCTGGCGGACGTGCTGCCGCTCACCAAGCAGGCCAAGCAGCTCAACCCGGCCCTCACCACGATCGCCAGCCCGTGGACCGCCCCGGCCTGGATGAAGGACAGCGGCAACCTGAACGGCGGCTGGCTGAAGTCCGAGTACTACGCCGCCTACGCCCAGTACTTCGCCAAGTACGTGCAGGCGTACCAGAGTCAGGGCGTGCCGGTGGACTACCTCACCGTGCAGAACGAGCCGACCTGTTGCGGCGGTTACCCCTCGATGAGCTGGAACGGTACGGGCCTGGCGTACTTCACCAAGAGCCACCTGCTGCCCGCCCTGCAGAGTGCCGGGCTCAGCAGCAAGGTGCTCGCGCTGGACTGGAACTGGGACCAGTACGCAGGCTACGGCGCCCCGGTGGTGGACGACCCGGCGATCCGCAGCCACCCCAACTTCGGCGGCATCGCCTGGCACGGCTACGGCGGTGACGTGGCGACCCAGAGCGCCGTGCACGACCAGTACCCGGCGGTGGACGCGTTCGGCACCGAGCACTCCGGCGGCACCTGGATCGCCGACCAGCAGCGCGAGGACATGCGCAACATCATCGACTACACCCGCAACTGGGCGAAGTCGGTGACCAAGTGGAGCCTGGCGGTGGACCAGAACATGGGCCCGCACTACGGCGGTTGCGGCACCTGCACCGGGCTGGTCACGGTGCAGAACGGCGGCAGCCGGGCCGGTCAGGTGGACTACACGGTGGAGTACTACACGATGGGCCACCTGACCAAGTTCGTCCGCCCGGGCGCGTACCGGATCGCCTCCACCGCCAACTCGGCGGTGCCGAACGTGGCCTGGCGCAATCCGGACGGTTCGAAGGCGCTGATCGCGTACAACGACAGCGGCTCCACCCAGAGCGTCCGGGTCAACTGGGGCGGCCAGAGCTTCGGTTACCAGCTCCCGGCGAAGACCTCGGCGACCTTCACCTGGAACGGCGGGCCGAGCGGCGGCACCGGCGGCCGGATCGCCGGGCTGGCCGGCAAGTGCCTGGACGTGGCGGGCGCGAGCAGCGCCAACGGCACCGCCGTGCAGCTGTACGACTGCAACGGCACCGCTGCGCAGACCTGGACGGCCGGCGTGGACGGTACGGTGCGCGCGCTCGGCAAGTGCCTGGACGTGGCGGCGGCGAACAGCGCGGACGGCACCAAGGTCCAGCTCTGGGACTGCAACGGCAGCGCGGCGCAGAGCTGGGCGCCGAACGCGGACGGGACCCTGCGGGCGCTCGGCAAGTGCCTGGACGTGACCGGGAACAGCTCCGCGAACGGGACGCCGACCCAGCTGTGGACCTGCTTCGGCGGGGCCAACCAGCGCTGGACGATGCCCGGCGCCTGACCGTCCGGTGTGGGGGTGGGCGAACCAACTGGCGGGTCCTGCCGATGCATTGACAAAGAGTCATGTGCGCGCCAGCTTTGTCCCACCCCCACACCGAGAGGCAGTTCTCATGAAGAAGCCGCTCATCGGAGCGCTCTGTTCGCTCCTGCTCGCCGGAGTGACCGCGCTGACCGGCGCCGCCCCCGCGACGGCCGCCAAGACCCCGACCGCCACCGTCGCGGCGGTGGACTTCGCGGGCACCGTGGCGCTCAGCAACTGTTCGGGATCGCTGGTCCGGATGCCCGACTCGCTGGCCACCGACCCGGCTCTGGTCCTGTCCAACGGCCACTGCCTGGAGAGCGGCATGCCGACGGCTGGCCAGGTGCTGGTCAACCGCAACTCCAGCCGGAGCTTCTCGCTGCTCAACTCCTCTGGCAGCAAGGTCGCCACGCTGCGGGCGAGCAAGATGCTCTACGGCACGATGACCGATACCGACGTGTCGATCTACCAGTTGAAGACCACTTACTCGGCGATCAAGAGCTCGTACGGGATCGACCCGCTGACCATCTCCGCGAGCCACCCGGTCGCCGGTACTGCGATCAAGGTGGTCTCCGGCTACTGGAAGCGGATCTACTCCTGCAACGCCGATGCCTTCGTCTACCAGCTGAAGGAGGGCGGTTGGACCTTCAAGGACTCGCTGCGCTACACCTCCGCCTGCAACACCATCGGCGGCACCTCGGGCTCCCCGGTGGTCGATGTGACCACCGGTCAGGTGGTCGCGGTGAACAACACCGGTAACGAGGACGGCCAGAGCTGCACCCTCAACAACCCGTGCGAGGTGGACGAGAACGGCACGGTGACGGTCCGCCAGGGCATCAACTACGCCCAGCAGACGTACCGGATACCGGGCTGCTTCGGCACCGGCAACAAGCTCGACCTCGCCAAGGCGGGGTGCGCGCTGCCCAAGCCGTGACCGGTGGCCGGGCGGCTGTTACAGAGCCGCCCGGTGACCGTTACACGACCGGCCGGGCACCGTGAGGTCGGGTTCCTAACGTCTGTCCTACCAACTCCCGGCCACCGGGCCGGAAGTGGTGAGCATTCGGGAGGAACTCTCATGGCAGGTATCTCGACCGTCCGGCGCGCCGTGCGTCTCGCGCTGGTCTCCGCAGGTGTCGCGGGTGCGGTGGCCCTCTCCGGTCCGGCCGCCTTCGCCGACGGCACGCCGTCGGCGGCTCCCGCCACCCCGGGGTCGGGCCCCTCTGTGTCGGCTCCGGCGGGCACCGGGGTCAAGCCGACGGCGGCGCCGAGCACGCCCGCCAAGGCCGGGGACGCGCAGGTCAAGGTGGTGCCCAAGGGCGGCGCGCAGACCGGCGAGGCCGACAACGGCACGTCCACCGGCACCCTGGTGGCCGGCTCGGGCCTGGCCGCGGTGGGCGCGGCCGGGATCGGCTTCGCCATCGTGCGTCGCCGTGCCGGCGCACGGGGTTAAGGGCGGTCGCCGTCGTCGCCGGCGCCCCTTGTGGGTCCCCCGACCGTCCGCCGGTACGGATCAGCACCGCGCTGTCGGCCCCGGCCGACCTCCCGTCGGCCGCCGTCCCGCCGAGTACTGCTCCGAGCCGGGCGGCGACCGGGCCGGCCGCACCGCCGGTCCGGCTGACGATCCCTCGGATGGGCGTGGACGCGCCCGTCGAACCGAGCGGGTTGAACGCCGACGGCACGGTGGAGGTCCCGCCGATGGACCGCCCCGGCCAGGTCGGCTGGTACCGCAACGGTCCGGCCCCGGGTCAGACCGGCCCGGCCGTACTGCTCGGCCACCTGGACACCCGCAAGGGCCCCGCGGTCTTCAACCGCGTCCGCGAGCTCAGACCGGGCGACCGGATCGAGATCCGCCGCCAGGACGGCAGCAGCGTCTCGTACCGGGTGCGCGAGCTGCGGCAGTTCGCCAAGAACGCGTTCCCCACCGAGCTGGTGTACGGCGACACCGACACCCCACAGCTGCGGCTGATCACCTGCGGCGGCACGCTGTCCGGCAACGGGCACTACACCGACAACATCATCGTGCTCGCCGACCTGATCCCCTAGAGCCGCCGGCCCGGGCCGCTCCGTGCGTCAGGCAGACTGGACCACCGACCCCGGCCACCGCTCCCGAAAGGCGCCCCCGACGTGAGGACATGGCTCAGCCGCACTGCCCTGAGCTGGGGCGTCGTCGTACTGGCGGCGGTCGCGGCCGTCTCCGGCTGCGGCGCCGCCGGGCGGCTGCACGATGCGGGCCCGGCCAGTCCGATCGCCGTCCGCCCGAGCCCCCAACTGCTGTGGGCCGCAGCCGAGACACCCTCCGTACCGGTGGCCGAGGCGGCCGACCAGGCGCCGCCGCCGACCCCGCTGCCGGGCATCACCGTGCCGGGCGGCGACCTCCGCGCCGTCGAGGCCCGGAATGTCCTGGAGAAGGACCCGGCGCTGCGGGGCGAGGAACTGAAGGCACTGACCGGGTGTCAGGGGTGCACGGTGCGGCAGGCGGAGTACCGCGACCTCGGTGGGGACGGCGGGGCGGAGCTGATCACCGCCGTGCTGACCGGCTCCGAGACCGGCTACCTGCACGTCTACACCCTGCGGGACGGGCAGCTGTACGCGGCGCTCGCCCAGCGGGTGGTGGCCGGCTTCACGGCCGAGACGGTGGGCCGGGACCTGGTCGTGCGCGAGCCCATCGGCCCGCAGGCCCGGACCGACACCACTTACCGCTGGACCGACCTCAGGCTGGCCCCGCTCACCGGTCCGGCGGCCGAGGCCACCCTCTGCGAGCCGGCCGGGGTGGTGCCCTCGGCCGCGCCGACCAGCCACCCCAAGGCCGGCAGCCCGGAACCGAAGGTCTCCGTCGTCCCGACCCTCCCGCCGGGCAAGGGCGCGGCCCCCGTCCCGGTGAAGCCGACCTCATGAGCAGCCCAGTGAGCACCACCCCGCGCATCCTGCTGGTCGAGGACGACGAGGTGATCCGCGAGGCCACCCGGATGGCGCTGGAGCGCTACGGGTTCCCGGTCGACACCGCCGCCGACGGGCTGGAGGGTCTGGAGAGCTTCCGCGCGCAGCGGCCGGACATCCTGCTGCTCGACGTGATGCTGCCGCTGCTCGACGGCGTCGGGCTCTGCCGCCGGATCCGGGAGGAGAGCCAGCTGCCGATCCTGATGATGTCGGCCCGCACCGAGCCGATCGACGTCATCTCCGGGCTGGAGGCCGGGGCCGACGACTACATCACCAAGCCCTTCGAGACCGCCGTCCTGGTGGCCCGGATCCGCACCGTGCTGCGGCGCACCAGGGCCGTGGCCGAACCGCCAGCCGCCGCCTCCCCGGCGCCGGAGCCGTCGCGCGCCGTGCGGGTGATCGACGACCTGGAGGTCGACACCGAGGCGATGGAGGTCAAGGTGGCGGGGCGTCAGGTGCCACTCACCCCGACCGAACTGCGGCTGCTGCTGGAGTTCACCGCCGCGCCCGGCATCGTGTTGGAGCGTCAGACCCTGCTCGAACGGGTCTGGGACTACTCCTGGGGCGCCGACAGCCGGGTGGTGGACGTCCATGTGCAGCGCCTGCGCGCCAAGATCGGGGCGGCCAGGATCGAGACCATCCGGGGTTTCGGCTACAAGCTGCGGCGGTCCGGGTGAACCTGCGCCGTCAGATCGCCGCGACCGTCGCACTGGTCTCCTTCCTGGTCGCCATCACCGTCGGGCTGCTGGTGCACCGCGCCTCGGTCGCCCAGCACGTCGAGCAGTCCCGGAAGTCGGCCGAGAACGCCCTCGACTCGGTGCTGGCCGGCTACGAGCGCAACGGCAACCTGGTCGGCTGGAAGGCCACCACCGACGACCCCGAACTCCCGGCGGAGCTGCGGCGGCTGGCCGAGCGGGGCCGTCGCGGTTCCCTGCTCGGTCCCGGCCCGAACGGCACCGCGATGTGGGCCGCCACCGGCCTTGGCACCGGGGTCCCACCCGCCCTGGTGGTCTCCGTCCGGGTGGACTACGCCGACGACGAGCAGGCGATCGCCCAACTCGACCGGACCATCCTGATCTCGGCCACGCTGTCCGTCGCGATCACCGTGCTGGCCGGGGTCTTCGCCGCCGACCGGATCAGCAGTCGCCTGCGGACGGCCGCCCGGACCGCCCGCAGCATCGCCCAGGGCGATCTGACGGCCCGGATCGGATCGCTCGGCCGCCCCCGCGACGAGGTCGCCGACCTCGCGGCGGCGGTCGACTCGATGTCGGCGGTGCTGAGCACCAAACTGGCCAACGAGCAGCGCTTCACCGCCGACGTCGCCCATGAGCTGCGCACCCCGCTGACCGGGCTGCTGACCGCGGCCGAGCTCCTGCCGCCCGGTCGCCCGACCGAGCTGGTGCAGGGCCGGGTCCGGGTGCTGCGCAGCCTGACCGAGGACCTGTTGGAGGTCTCCCGGCTGGACGCCGGGGCCGACCGCCCGGAACTCTCCGTCGTGCCGCTCGGGCCGGTGGTGGCCCGGATGGTCGCGGCCGCCGGGGCGCCGACCGAGCTGCTGGTCGGCTCGGACACCGAGGTCAGCACCGATGTCCGCAGGCTCGACCGGATCGTTTCCAACCTGGTGGCCAACGCCCATCGGCACGGCCACGCCCCGGTGCTGGTCCGGGTCGACGGCGCCACCCTGACGGTCCGTGATCACGGTCCCGGCTTCCCCGAGGCGATCCTGCGCGAGGGCCCGCAGCGGTTCCGTACCGGCGCCCGCGAGCGGGGCCACGGCCACGGTCTCGGTCTCACCATCGCGCAGGGTCATGCCGAGGCGCTCGGGATCACGCTGCGCCTGCGCAACGACCCGGCCGGCGGGGCCGTCGTCGAGCTGCGCCTGCCGACGGGCTGACACGCGGCCAGCCACGGGCCTTCTCGAAGCTGTGAATCAGTGCTTCAATTCTTGCTGTGGCATACCGACGCACCCCCGCCGTACAGGCCAGGCTCGACGCCCAGCGCGTGCTCGTGCTGGCAGCCGCCGTGGACCTGCTGGCCGAACGCGGCTACGCGGGCTGCTCGATGGCCGCCGTCGCGGACCGGGCCGGGATCGCCACCGGCAGCATGTACCGGTACTTCGCGGGCAAGGCCGAGCTCTCGGTCGAGCTGTTCCGGGTCGTGGTGCTCCGCGAGGTGGCCGCCGTCGAGACGGCCGTGGCCAAGGCCGAGGCCGATGGCGCGGGCCCGCACGGGCGGGTCGCCGCCGTGGTGCGGACCTTCGCGGCCCGGGCGCTCAAGGCGCCCCGGCTGGCCTACGCCCTGCTGGCCGAACCGGCCGACCAGGTGGTGGACGCCGAGCGGCTGGTCTTCCGCCGGGCCTTCCGCGACCTGATCGCCGCCCAGATCGCCCCGGCCGTCGCCGACGGCCGACTCCCGGACCAGGACGTCGAGTTGACCGCCGCCGCACTGGTCGGCGCGATCGGCGAGGCCCTGGTCGGTCCGCTCGCGGCAGGCCGGGCCCAGGACGACCTGATCCCCGCTCTGGTCGCCTTCACCCAGCGCGCTCTTGGAGGACAGAATGCCGACGCATGAGGTCACCAACCAGGTGCCCGACCTGTACGGCCACGACGTGGCCGCCGACCCGACCCTGCTGGCCGCCCTGCACCGGGCCGGCGCGGGCTGGGCCGAGCCCAGGCTGCACGATCTCGGCCGGCTCGCCGGGACCGAACAGGCCGCCGACTGGGGCCGGTTGGCCAACGACAACCCGCCGGTGCTGCGCACCCACGACCGGTACGGGCACCGGATCGACGAGGTGGAGTTCCACCCCGCCTGGCACCAGCTGATGACCGTCGCGGTCGGGCACGGCCTGCACGCCGCCCCCTGGGCGGACAGCCGGCCCGGCGCGCACACCGCGCGGGCCGCCGGGTTCTACGTCTGGGGCCAGGTCGAGGCCGGGCACAGCTGCCCGGTCTCGATGACCTACGCCTCCGTTCCCGCACTCCGCGCCACTCCCGAACTGGCCGCGCAGTACGAGCCGTTGCTCACCGCCACCGACTACGACTTCGGCCTGCGCGAGCCGCACGGCAAGCGCGGGCTGATCGCGGGCATGTCGATGACCGAGAAGCAGGGCGGCTCGGACGTCCGGACCAACACCACCACCGCGACCCCGCACGCCGACGGCACGTACCGGATCACCGGCCACAAGTGGTTCACCTCGGCCCCGATGTCGGACCTGTTCCTGACGCTGGCTCAGGCACCCGGTGGGCTGAGCTGCTTCCTGCTGCCCCGGGTGCTGCCGGACGGCGGCCGAAACCGGCTGCTGATCCAGCGGCTCAAGGAGAAGCTGGGCAACCGCTCGAACGCCTCCGCCGAGCTGGAGTACGACGGCGCGGTCGGCTGGCTGGTCGGCGAGGAGGGCCGGGGTGTGCCGACCATCATCGAGATGGTCAACATGACCCGGCTGGACTGCACGCTGGGCGCCGCCTCCGGGATGCGGCTCGGCGCGGTCCGCGCACTGCACCACACCACCCACCGCCGGGCGTTCGGCGCCGCGCTGGTGGACCAGCCTCTGATGCGCAACGTGCTGGCCGACCTGGTGGTCGAGTCGGAGGCCGCCACCGCCGTCGCCCTGCGGCTGGCCGAGGCCACCGACCGGGCGCTGGCGGGGGACCAGCAGGAGGCGCTGGTCCGGCGGCTCGGCCTGGCGGCGGCCAAGTACTGGGTCTGCAAGCGCGGCCCGATGCACGCGGCCGAGGCGCTGGAGTGCTTCGGCGGCAACGGCTACGTGGAGGAGTCCGGCATGCCCCGGCTCTACCGGGAGGCCCCGCTGGTGTCGATCTGGGAGGGTTCGGGCAACGTCGCCGCGCTGGACGCGCTGCGGGCGATGGCCCGTCGGCCGGAGACCGTGCAGGCGCTGTTCACCGAGCTGGACGCCGCCGCCGGGGCAGACCGCCGGCTGGACGACGCGGTGACCACACTGCGCAAGCAGCTCGGTGACACCGCCGAGCTCGAGTACCGCACCCGGCGGCTGGTCGAGCAGATCGCACTGGTCTTCCAGGGTTCGCTGCTGGTCAGGTACGGCGACCCGGCGGTGGCCGACGCGTTCTGCGCCTCCCGGCTGGGCGGCGAGCACGGTGGCGCCTTCGGCACCCTGCCGACCGGGGTGGACACCGCCGCGGTGCTGGCTCGGGCGGAGGCCGTGCCGGGTGTCTGAGGCGGCGTCTGAGGCGGCCGAAGTGCAGGCGTTCTGGCGGGAGTTGGGCCTGCCCGGGCTGGTCGACGTGCACACCCACTTCATGCCGGAGCGGGTGCTCGCCAAGGTCTGGGCCTACTTCGACGCGGCCGGACCGCTGACCGGCCGGCCCTGGCCGATCTCCTACCGCCAGGAGGAGCAGCAACGGCTGGAGCAGCTCCGGGAGTTCGGGGTGCGGGCGTTCACCGCGATGCTCTACCCGCACAAGCCGGGGATGGCCGCCTGGCTGAACGGCTGGGCCGCCGACTTCGCCGCCCGCACCCCGGACTGCCTGCACACCGCGACCTGCTTCCCGGAGCCGACCGCCGAGGAGTACGTCGGCAAGGCGCTGGCCAATGGCGCCCGGGTCTTCAAGATGCATCTCCAGGTGGGCGGGTACGACCCGGCCGATCCGCTGCTGGACGGGGTGTGGGGGCAGCTCGCGGAGGCCGGGGTGCCGGTGGTCACGCACTGCGGCTCCGGACCGGTGCCCGGCAACCACACCGGGCCAGGACCGATCGGTGCGGTGCTCGAACGGCACCCCCGGCTGCGGCTGGTGGTGGCCCACCTGGGGCTGCCCGAGTACCAGGAGTTCCTCGACCTGGCCGAGCGCTTCCCGGAGGTCCGGCTGGACACCACCATGGCGTTCACCGACTTCACCGAGGAACTCTCGCCGTTCCCCCGGGAGTTGCTGCCCCGGCTGGCCGCCCTGGGCGACCGGGTGCTGCTCGGCACCGACTTCCCGAACATCCCCTACCGCTACCTGCACCAGCTGCAAGCGCTGGCCGGGCTCGGCCTCGGCGAGGACTGGCTCCGGGCGGTCTGCCACGACAACGCCGCCCGGCTGTTCGGGCTGGACTGAGCGGGCCCAGACGCTCAGGCGCCGGTGGTCGAACCCGGGCGGATCACCATCAGCACGACGACCACGGCCCACAGGAGGTTGAAGGCCCCGGCGGTCATCGGCAGCAGGCGCAGGCCCTTGGTGGCGCGGCTCTGCTCGTCGGCGTTCTCCGGGGCGTCCAGCGCATCGACGGTGGCCTGTTGGCCCGGGACCACGAACAGCAGCAGCAGGCCGGCCGCGACGGTGGTCAGCACGATCGAGGTGATCAGCCAGGGATCGCCCATCACGTCCATCACCTGGGCCGTGCCGATGCCGAGCAGCGGTACGGCCAGACCGAGCATCGCGTAGACCTGGGTGATCCGGTGCAGCAGCCGGACGGAGGCGGCGGCCTGGAGCTGCCCGGGGCCTTCGGCCAGTGCGGCCTGGGCCCGGCGCGGGAACATGCTCACCGCGACGGCCACCGGGCCGATGAAGAGCACCGAGGCCAGCACGTGCAGGCTCAACAGCAGCTTGGCCATGGGGGAGTCCTTCCGACGACCGATCGGATCCGAACCTAACACCCGGACGGAGCAGTTCCGCGGGGTGGGTGGCGGGACCGGGATCGGCCGTCCGGAGGATACTGCGGGGCTCGCGGCGGGGCAGAGCAAATCCGGGCGAATCAGGGCATTGGATAGGTCGGTCGAGCCGCCTTCCCGGCGGACACATCCGATCGGAGCAGTTCCGTGCGCGACCTCCCGGTCCAACTGGCCCAGCAGCGTTCGCCTCTGGGTCGGCGGCTGGCCCTGGTGGCCGCAGCCGCTGTGCTGCCGGTGGCGGCGCTGAGCGTGCTGGGGACCGCCGCTCCGCTCTCCCCGCCGCTCGGTCCGTGCAGCGGCCCGGACTGCCCGAGCGTCTGGCCGCCGCCGAACAACGGCAACGTGGTCGGCCGGGACGCCACCATCAACGTCTTCGTCGGCGGCGACTACTCGGTCCAGGGCCGGACCGCCGAGGTCGAGGGCAAGGTGGTCGCGCTCGGTGACCTGACGGTGAACAAGGACGGCGGCGGTCTGTTCAACATGGCCGTGGCCGGGGTCGGTTCACGTGTGGTGCCGCCGGACGGCACGGACTTCGTCACCGTCGGCGGCAACGTCACGGTGCAGCCCGCCAACACGGTGGAGATCGGCGGCACCTCCGACCTCCTCGGCACGCTGGCCTTCGGCAACCTCCGCTACGGCGGCACCCTGACCGGCACGGTGAACGTGGTCCCGACCGGGCAGACGATCCAGGACGCCACCGCGAAGAACCAGTACGCGGGGCTGCCCGACCAGATCGCCGAGCTCTCCACCTGTGCGGGCACCGCGACCGCCAACGGCACGGTGACCGTCTCGGGCAACCAGGTGACCTTCGCCGGGGACGGCACCAGCGCTCGGCAGATCTTCAACGTCCCAGGAAACATCGGGTCGTTGACCACCGCGGCCGACCTGATCATCTCGGGCATCCCGGCCGGGGCGACCGTGGTGATCAACATGCTGGGCACCGACCCGGTCATCAACACCAACACCGGTACCGGGCTGGCCGGTGACCCGTTCACCGACCTGCGCTCGCGGCTGATGTGGAACCTCCCGAACGCCACCAGCTCGACCATCATGGGCGGCGCCCAGTTCCAGGGCTCGATGATGGCCGCCAACCCGGCCGGGACCACGATGATCAGCACCCCCGGCTTCAACGGCCGGGTCTACCTGGCGGGCAGCCTGGTGCAGCTCGGCAGTTCGGGCAGCGAGGTGCACAACTACCCGTTCGACGGGGACCTGCCGGAGTGCGCCACGCCTACCCCGACACCTACCCCAACGCCGACTCCGACGCCGACTCCGACGCCGACGCCGAGCCCCTCCGACAGTACGACGCCGACCCCGACCCCCAGCCCGTCCGAGAGCACCCCGGCGCCCAGCGGCAGCACCCCGGCCCCGGAGAGCTCGAGCGCCGGGCCGAGCACCTCCGGGTCCGCGAGTGCGTCCGCGAGCGGCGGTTCCCAACTCCCGGTCACCGGGGCCGGATCGGCCGTCCCGCTCGGACTGGCGGCCGGCGGGCTGGTCACCGCAGGCGGGGTCGCCTTCTGGGTCGCCCGCCGCCGGGGCCGCCACAGCTGACGCCGGCCGACAGGCTCAGTGCTCTGCGAAGAACCGTTCCACGCTGTCGCGCCGGTCGGCGAACTCACCGAGGGGTTCGCCGACCACCCGGCCGGCCAGCTCGACGGCCAGCATGCCGACGTCGGCCCGGAGTTCGAGCTCGGCCAGCTCGCGGTCGACCGACAGCGCCGACCGAGCCGCCGCCACCAGGGCCTCCCGCTCGGCCAGGCCCTCGGCCCGGGCTGCCGCGACCAGGGCGGCGCCCTCCTCGGCCGCCTCCTGGCGGATCCGTGCGGCTTCGTGGTGCGCCTCGTTGAGCACCTGGCGGTACTCGGCGTAGGTCTCCCGGGCCGTCGCGTGGAGCTCCTCGCTGTATTCGAGCCGGCCCTCGATCGCGTCGTGGCGATCGGCCAACGTCCGCTCCAGGCGGGGGAACAGCACCCGCCCGAGCACCAGCAGGATCACGGCGAACAGCGCGAGGCCGAACAGCATCGAGGGCAGGTCGGGGCTGAGTGGGCCGATGTCTATATCCATACCGGAACTGTACGATCTGATGTTCCGTCATGTCCGGTGAGTGGCACTTCCGGTACGGAAGACTCGGTCGGAACCGGTGCGCGTGAGGCCACGCTGTGCGACGATCTCGGGACGTTCGTACGGTGATCCGGCCAACGCTCGGTGGGGGAAGTCTTGTCGGAGTACACGGAGTTCGTGACCGCCGACGGTGCGGTGGTCCGGGTCGAGCAGCAGTTGTCGCCCGCCGCCCCGGACGAGTACGGGATGCGGCCGGTCGGCCGGGGAGCGGCAGCCGCCGCCGGGGTCGAGCGCGCGGGCGAGACCTTCGAGCAGGCGCTGGCGGGGGTCAGGGCGGCCGCCGGAGCGGCGCTCGCGGTCTTCCGGGACGGCAGCCTGAAGCCGGACGGGGTGGAGATCGAGTTCGGGGTCAAACTCACCACCGAGGCAGGGGCGTTGATCGCGCGGACCGCCGCCGAGGCCCATCTCACCGTCAGACTCAGCTGGGCGCCCGGACGTTCGGCCTGAGTCCGCCCGATGGCGAACCCGTACTGGCTGGCCCGGATCAGTGTCGGCGGGCCCGACCCGACCGTCGGCGCGGGGGTGCTGGTCACCGACCGGCTGGTGCTGACCTGCGCCCACGTGGTGCACGGCCGGGCCACCGCCGAGGTCAGGCTGGTCAACCGCCCCGACCACCCCGAGCTGTCGGCCACCGTGCTGCGCCGTGGTCCCTGGCCGAGCGGACGGCACGGTCGGGACGGCACCGGGGACGTCGCCGTGCTCGAACTCGCCGTCCCGGTGCCGGACCGGGTCGCCCGGCCCGCGCTGTTCGCCCCGCTGCACCACTGGGACCGGCCGCCCTATCCCGGGCTGACCGCGCACGGCTTCCCGCTCGACCACGAGGCCGGGCGGAGCAGCGAGATCCGGCCGACCCGGGGCGGCATGCTGATCGGTGGCGAGCTGGTGCAGCTGGAGCACGACACCCACGGCATGCCGCTGTCACCCGGCTTCAGCGGCGGCCCGGTGGTGGACTCGGCCAGCGGCGAACTGGTCGGCATCGTGACGGCGGTTCAGGACACCCTGGACCGCCCGCCGGTACCGGGCCGGGACGGCAGGGTCCGCCCGGCCGTCCGGCTCGGCCAGATGCTGCCCGCCGGGGCGCTGGCCCGGTACGTCCCCGAGCTGGCCGACCTGATCCCCGGTGCGGCCCTCCCGGCGGACCAGGTACGGGAGTTGCGCACTCTGGTGGCCGCGGCCGGGCCGGTCGCCGACCCGCTGGAGCTGTACCGGGCGGCCACCGCCGCGCAGGGCCTGCTGGACCCGCCGACCCGGCCCGCGACGCTCTGGGAGACCTGCTGGTACCTGCTCTCCGAGGTCACCGAGGCGCCGGGCGCCGCGCACCACCCGGTCCGCGAGTTCGCCGGACTGCTGGCCGCCGCGGCCACCGAACCGGCGCAGCGCGAGCGCTTGGACCGGCTGGCGGCGGGCGCCGGAGCCGGGGCCAGGGCCGGGGGCACGACGACGACCGGCGAGCGGTGGCGGCCGATCCTGGTCGAGATCGGCCACAGCGGCGCCGGCCGGGGGAAGTTCACCGTCGGGGTCCGCACGGTGCGTGGCGGGGAGTACGGGCCGCCCCGGCTGCGCACGCTGGGCCGGTCGGCGCTGCAGGGCGAGGTACTGGCCGAGATCGACCGGCAGCTCGGCCTGCTGGCGGCGGACGGTGCCGAGTTGATCGTCTTCGTGCTGCCGCGCACCCTGCTCACGGTGCCGGTGCACGGCTGGACCGGTAAGCGGTCGTTCGGCCCGCTCGGCGCCGACCACGCCGTGGTGGTGGTGGACCGGCAGCGCCGCGACAGCGCGGTGGACCGCCGCAAGCTGGAGATGAACTGGGCGCTGCGCAAGCCCGAGCGGCGCACGGTGGTGCACCGGGTGGAGTGCGCCGAGCCCGGCGAGCCCCGGGCGCTCTACCACCTGCTCGGCCCGGTCGAACGCCCGCAACTGCCCGCCCTGCCGGGCCTGCCGAAGGGCCGCCCGTACGGCCCGCTGCTGGACGCCGCGCTGAGCGCCGGGGCGCACGCGGTGATCTGGCCGGAGTGGAGCTGCGGTGAACGGCACCACCCCGGACGGAACTGCCGGGGCAGCCGCTTCACTGCCAGACTGGCAGTGGAACTGGCCGGCACCCCACCAGGAGAACTGCCGTCCCGGATCAAGGAGTTGCGCCACCAGGCGGAGGAGAGCGGAGACCCGGCCGGGCACTGGGCGGCCGGCCTGGTCCTGCTCTGGGAGGACCCGCAGCTGCTGCCCAGCCCGCACCGACCGTACCCGGTCGCCCCGACCGTCCGTCAGTCCCGCCCCGGCGCGGGTGAGTAGCAGGAGAGTCAGCACGATGCCGCTGCAACGGATCTACCGGGGCGCCGAGCACCCCCACGACGGCCTGGCCGACCTCCCCGCGCCGCCGCCCTGGCGCGCCTTCGACGGCGGCCCCGAGCTGCCCACCCCCGAGGCCGCAGCCGATCCGGGCGCCGCCTCGGCCGGTCACCGGGCCGCCACCTTCCGCCCCACCCCGGAGACCGTCGAGCTGGTCAACGCCGCCCTCCACCTGCGCCGCCCCCTGCTGGTCACCGGCCCGCCCGGCAGCGGCAAGTCCAGCCTCCCGTACGCGGTCGCCCGGGAGTTGGGCCTCGGGCCGGTGCTGCGCTGGAACATCACCAGCCGCAGCGCACTGCGCGACGGCCTCTACCAGTACGACCCGCTGTCCCGGCTCTACGCCGCCAACCAGGCAGGCCCGGACGGTGCGGGCGCGGGCCTGGAGGAGCACCTGCGGCTCGGCCCGCTGGGCACCGCGCTGCTCCCGTACCGGCGGCCCCGGGTGCTCCTGATCGACGAGATCGACAAGGGCGACCTCGACCTGCCCAACGACCTGCTGCACGTGCTGGAGGACGGCCAGTACGAGATCGACGAACTGGTGAGGGCCGCACCGCAGTTGCCCGAGGCCGAGGTGCTCACCGCGGACGGGCTGAGCCGGGCGCGGGTGCGCGGCGGGCGGGTGCGCTGCCGGGCCTTTCCGTTCACCGTGCTGACCAGCAACGCCGAGCGGGAGTTCCCGGCCGCCTTCCTGCGCCGCTGCGTGGTGCTGGAGCTGCGCCGCCCCGAGGGCGGCGAACTCGAGGAGATCGTCCGCTCGCACCTGCCGTCGGCGGACCACGCCCTGGTGGCCGAGATCCTCCAGGTCTTCCTGGACCGGCGGGCCGAGGGCGAGCTGGCCACCGACCAGCTGCTGAACGCGATCTACCTGACCGCCCGGCCCGAACTCGCCGACCAGGCCGACCGGGCGGCACTGGCCGCCCGGGTGATGCCCTACCTGAGCAGAGGCCGGGACGACGATGACTTCTGAGCGGCGGGGAGCCCTGGACCGGCTCGCCGCCCTGCTCACCGGCCTCGGCCGCCCCGAGCCGGACCCGGTGGAGCTGGCCGAGCTGCTCTGGCTGGCGGCCCGGAGCGAGCGCACCCCGGACGGTGCGCCCACCGACCACCCCGGCGGCCGGGCCGCGCCCGGCGCCCTCGGTCCTGACGGACCGTCACCAGGAACCCCGGTGGAGCCGGACGGCCCGCTGCTGCCACTGCACCTGCCGGTCGCCGACTTGGCCGACGGCACGGCCGCCGCCGGTACGGTGGCCACCCCGAGCGCGCCGATGCTGGCCCGGCCGCTGGACCTGCAGCGCGCGCTGCGCCCGCTCAAGCGCCAAGTGCCGGACCCGCGCCGGGCGTTGCTGGACGAGGACGGCACCGCCGACCGGCTGGCCGAGGCGCTCCGCGGCCCCGACCCGGTGCACTGGCTCCCGGTGCTGCGGACCGGCACCGAGCGGTGGCTGAGCCTGCGGCTGGTGCTGGACTGCGGCCCGACCATGGCGCTCTGGCGCCCGCTGGCCCGCGAACTCGCCCTGCTGCTGCGGCAGACCGGCGCGTTCCGGCAGGTCGGCTCGGCCCGGCTGGCCGCCGACGGCACCCTGACCGGGGCGCAGCCGGGCCCACGGGTGGTGACCCTGGTGCTCAGCGACGGCATGGGGCCGCAGTGGCGCCCGGGCCCGGCGGGGGAGCGCTGGTACCGGACGCTGGGTGCGCTGCTGCGGCGCGGCCCGGTGGCGGTGGTTCAGCCGCTGCCCGAGCGGCTCTGGCCGCTGACCGCGCTGCCCGCCGTGCCCGGGGTGCTCGGCGCGCCGGAGGCCGGGGTGCCGAACTCGGGGTACGGCTTCCGGCCGCTGGACCGCCCGGTCGGCCCGGGGCCGGTGCTGCCGGTGTTGGAGGCGGACCCGGAGTGGGTGGCGAACTGGGCCTCGCTGGTCGGCAGTTCGGGCGGCGCCGAGGTGGTCGGCGCGGCGCTGCGGATCGGCCCGGTGCCGGCCGGCGTCGAGGGGGCCCCGGCGGCCGGACCGGTCGGGCAGGACGCCGAGGAGCTGGTCCGGCGGTTCCGTGCGGTCGCCTCCCGGGAGGCGTACACGCTGGCCGGGCTGGCCGCGCTCACCACGCCCGCGCTGCCGGTGCTGCGGCTGCTGCAACGGGCAGCCTTCGCCCGGCCCCGGCCGCAGCAGCTGGCCGAGCTGGTGGTGAGCGGGCTGCTGACCGAACGGCCCGGCCAGCAGGACAGGTTCGAATTCCGGCCGGGTGTCCGGGAGTTGCTGGTCCACACACTGCCCAGGTCGGTCACTCACCAGGTGGTGGGCCTGCTGATCCGGGTCGGCGAGCAGATTGCTGCCCGGGCCGGTCTGGTGCCGAACGAGCTGGCCGCGATCGCCGCCACCGACACCGAGGGCGCCCCGCTCACCGCCGAGACCCGCCCGTTCGCCCTGGTCAGCCCGGCTGCCCTGGGCATCGTCGGCCTCCGGGAGCCGGTGACCGCGACCGTCGAGACCGCCCGGATCGGCCCGCGCGGCGCCCGGGTGGTGCTGTTCGCGCCGAACCAGAGCCCGGACGAGGTGGAACGACTGAACGAACTGGCCGCCGCCCTGGGCAATCCGGAGCTGGTCGGGATGCGCCCCGAGCACATCTGGCTCGGACTGCTGGGCTCGGTGGAGGACTTCCGGCTCGCCCTGCGCCGTGCGGACCAGGAGGCGGACAGCATCCTGCTGGTGTATCTGGCGGGCTGGTCGGCCGAGATCGAGCTGCTGCTCGGCGAGCTGCTCGGCCGCCACCGCCGCCTGGTGCTGATGCTCGATCTGGTCGGCGGGCGTGCGCCGAAGCTGCCGTACCCCCGGGTGGTGATGCTCCGTCGGCCGTCCGACCGCTCACTGGCCGCGGTGTGCAACGAGGTGCTCAGGACCGGCCGGTTCGGCGGGCCGCCCGAGCTGGACCTGCGTGACTTCGCGACGGAGCTGGCCGAGCGGGCCGACCCGGGCGTCCGGCTGCAGGTCGAGCTGCCCGAGCCGATGCTGTTCACCCGGAACCCGGCCGGCCAGCGCTACTGCTACCTGGGCCGGGCGCCGGGGGACGACCCCGCCGTGGACCGGTTTCTGGCCGATCTCGGCGAGGAGGTCTGGCAACTGACCGACCTGGCGGTGGCGACCCGGCAGCCGGGCTCGGTGGCCCGCTGCGAGGTGTTCGTCCCGCTGTACGAGCGGGAGTACTTCCGCAGCGCCCGCTGCGGCCGGGAGTGGGCCGCCTTCGCCCGCCGGACGGACCTGTCCCGGGGGTTCGTCCCGGTCTTCGGGCGGCCCGTCGGGCACCTCGAACTTCCGTATACTGCCCGCCAGTTGAACTACCGAGACCAGCAGTACGGGGACGACTACGCCAGGCTGGGCCTGTTCGGCCTGCCGCAGCAGCAGTACGAGCTCGCCGTGCACCGGATCGCCGCCCGGATCGTCGAGGTGGCCGAGCGGCACCGCATCCCGCCCGGCCACCCGGTCGACCTCGGTACGCTGCCGAACGCGTTCAGGTGACCTCGCCGCGCCGCCCGAACCGCTCCTCGCGCCACTCCTCGGACTCCAGCACCTCGGTCAACTGCTGCGCCGCATCCCAGACTTCGGTGTACGACAGGTAGAGCGGGGTGAAGCCGAACCGCATCAGGTCCGGCGCCCGGAAGTCGCCGATCACCCCGCGCGCGATCAGGGCCTGCACCACCGGGTACCCGTCCGGGTGCCGCAGTGCGACCTGGCTGCCACGCCTGGCCCGCTCACGCGGCGTCACCACCTCGACGCCGTACTTGGCCAGCGGCTCGACCAGCTCGATGAACAGGTCGGTCAGTGCCAGGCTCTTGGCCCGCACCTCCGCCAGGTCCACCTGCTCCCAGATCTCCAGGCTGGACTCCAGCGCAGCCTGCCCGAGCAGCGAGGGCGAGCTGGTGAGGAACCGGCCGATGCCCTGCACCGGCTGGTAGCCCGGCTCGAAGTCGAACGGCCTGGCATGGCCGAACCAGCCGCTGAGCGGCTGCTCGGCCGCGGCCAGGTGACGCTCCGCCACGTACAGGAAGGCGGGCGAACCCGGGCCGCTGTTCAGGTACTTGTAGGTGCAGCCGACCGCGAAGTCGACACCGTTGGCGTCCAGCTCGAAGGGCAGCGCGCCGACCGCGTGGCAGACGTCCCAGATCATCAGCGCGCCGGCCGCCTGGACCTGACGGGTGATCGTGGGCAGGTCGAGCAGCTCGCCGGTGCGGTAGTCGACCAGCGAGAGCAGTACGACGGCGGTGTCCGGGCCGAGCCGCTCGGCCAACTGGTCGGCGGAGTCCAGCAGTTCGGTGCGCGCCGCGCCGCCGGAGAGCGAGCTGACGCCCTCGGCGATGTACAGGTCGGTCGGGAAGGCAGCCCGCTCGGCCAGCACGGTGGACCGGCCGGGACGCAGCCGGAGCGCGGCGGCCAGCACCTTGAACAGGTTGACCGAGGTGGTGTCACAGACCACCACCTGCCCGGCGGCGGCACCGAGCAGCGGCGCCACCCGGGCACCCAGGGTGTGCGGCTTGGCGAACCAGCCCGCCTCGTTCCAGCTGCGGATCAGCTGCTGCCCCCACTCCTGCTCCACCACCTGCCGCACCCGCTCGGGCGTACGGGCCGGCAACACGCCGAGCGAGTTCCCGTCCAGGTAGATCAGGCCCTCGGGCAGCACGAACTCGGACCGGAAGCGCGCCAGCGGGTCGGCGGCGTCGAGTGCGGCGCACTCCTCGCGCGTACGGGTCACAGTGAGTTCCTCACGTTCCACAGCTCGGGGAAGACGTCCTGGTCGGCCGACTCCTTGAGCCAGCTCAGGCCGCTGGAGCCGCCGGTGCCCGGCTTGGCGCCCATCGAGCGCTTCACGGCCGAGTAGTGCCGCTGGCGCCAGCGGGTCACCCGCTCGGCGGTGTCCAGCAGCGATTCACCGAGCCGGGCCAGGTCGGCCAGCGCGGGGTCGGTGTAGACCTGCCGCCAGGCCGCCTCGACCTGCTCGGTCGGCCGGTAGCGGGCCGGGCCGCCGGTGACGTCCACGGTCAGCCCGCGCCGGGAGAGCAGCGCCAGCACCTCGTCGTACAGGCTCGGGGTCTCCAGCGCGGCGACCAGCTCGGCGTGCACGGCGGGCACGCCCTGGTACATCGCCAGCAGCCGCTCGCTCTTGTTGCCGAGCAGGAACTCCAGCCGCAGGAAGGCCGAGGACTGGAAGCCGCTGGCCTCGCCGAGCACCGGCCGGAAGGCGTTGAACTCCAGCGGGGTCATGGTGGCCAGCAGGTCCCAGGAGTTCACCAGCACGTCCTGGGTGTGCTGCCCGCGCCGCAGGGCGGCCAGCGCGGAGGTCAGGTCGTCCTCGCGCAGGGCGTGCTGGGCGGTGGTCCAGTCGTGCCGCAGCAGGTCGAACAGCAGCTCCATCACCTGGGTGCTGATGATGAACGACAGCTCGGCGTCCACCTTGCTGCGCGGGTGCTGGAGGCTGTGCAGCACGTCCAGCCGGACGTACTTGGCGTAGGGGGTGCCGACCTCGGGCTCGTCGGCCGGGCCGAAGCTGAGTTTGGGCGTACTGACCTCGGGTTGACCCGGCATGGTTCCTCCTGTGCTCACCACCCGCCATTGGGCGGCCCCCATTGTGCGGCGGGCGGGCCGCCGGATTGAATGGGCGACGGATGCGGGATCGGCCGGTCGGCCTTCCGGACGGAAGGTCTTTTCCGGTCCGGCCTGCCGAACGGAAAGGACCGCCATGGACGCCGTGGACCGACTGCTGCTGGCCGAACTGCAGGGTGATGCCAGGCTCTCCTACAACGAGCTCTCCCGCCGGGTCAGGCTCTCCTCCCCGGCCGTGGCCGAGCGGGTCCGGCGGCTGGAGGCGGACGGGGTGATCAGCGGCTACCACGCGCACGTCGACCCGGACCGGGCCGGGCTGAAGGTCACCGCCCTGGTGCAGATCCAGTGCTACGGGCCGCGCTGCGTGCTGCGCGACCCCGAGGTGGCGTCCTGGCCCGAGGTGCTCCAGCTGCACCGGGTCACCGGCGGGGCCTGCTGCGCGCTGCTGGTGGCGGTGGCCGGGATGGCCGAGTTCGAGCAGCTGATCGACCGGCTGGGGGGCTACGGGCAGCCGTCCAGCTCGATGATCCTCTCCAGCCCGGTGCCCTGGCGGCCGGTGCAGGTGCCCTGACGGCGGCTCAGTACAGGCCCTGTACGGACAGGTCGGCGAGCCCCGCGATGAACAGCTCCACGCCCACCGCTGCGAGCAGCAGGCCGAGCAGTCGGGAGATCACCTCCAGCACGGTCTGGTGGCTGTGCCGCAGCGGCCGGGAGAGCACCAGGACGCAGACGCAGTTGATCGCCACCACTCCCAGGTAGGCGCCGGCCAGCGTGGTCCGCCAGCCCCAGTCGTCCCGCTCCAGTGCGCCGACGATCAGTGCGGTCATCGCGAGCGGGCTGGCGATGTAGGGGAGCAGCAGCTCCCGGAGGCCGTCCAGCAGCTGGTTGGGCCGCTCGTTGTCGTCCTCGGGCGTGCCGCCGAGGTGGATGCCGAGCACCAGCGCGACGGCGTAGATGAAGAAGATCACCCCGCCGGCCAGCTCGAGCGACCAGTTGTCGATGTGGAAGAACGAGGCGAGGAAGTCCGCCGAGTACTCCACCGTGACACCGACCACGGCTGCGAGCCCGGTGGCCACCAGGGTCAGCTGCACCAGCTCCCGGTGCGAGCGGTTGCGGGCCAGCCGGGCGAAGGTCAGCAGGACCTTGGGTGGCCCGACCACGGCGAACAGGGTGACGAAGGCACTGGTCAGGTCGAAGTCGGGCATGGCTCCAGCATGCGTCAGCGAGGGCGCAGCCCCGTGGCGCCGCGCCCTCGCTGACGACGGTTCAGCCGATCACGGCCTGGGCGTCGATCTCCACCAGCATCGCCTCGTGCGGCAGCTCCACGAAGATCGTGGTCCGGCACGGCTTCACGCCGCCCTGCACGTGCTTGTCGATGAACTCGCCGTAGACCTCGTTCATCAGCGCGAAGTCCGCCCGCTTGGTCAGGTAGACCCGGAACATCACCACGTCCTCGACCGTGGCACCGCCCGCCTCCAGCACCGCGCGGACGTTCTCCAGGGTGCGCAGGGTCTGCGCCTTCACGTCACCCGGGTAGAGGTACTCCGAGGTCGCCGGGTCCTGCGGCCCCTGGCCGGAGACCTGGAGGATCGGGCCCTTGCGGACCCCCTGGGAGAACACCCAGGCGGGCGCGGGGGCGTCGGTGGTACGGACTTCGGTCTTCATGCGTCCCGTCCTAGGGGGTTGGGGTCCAGCCGCAGTCGGCGGAGATCGCGGCGGTGGTGGCCCGGAGCCGCGGCAGCAGCGCCAGGACCTGGTCGTACGGCAGCAGCATGTCCGGCACCGAGACCGAGGCGGCCGCGACCACCCGGCCGGTGGTGTCCCGGACCGGCGCGGCCACGCAGTTGATGAACGACTCGTGCTCGGCGTGGTCCTGCGCCCACCCCTGCGCGGCCACGGTGTCCAGCTCGGCCAGCAGCGCGGCCGGGGTGGTCAGGGTGTGCGCGGTGTACGGGGTGAACTCCAGCCCCTCGGCGATGCCCCGGCGCTCGGACGGCGGCAGGTCGGCGAGCAGCACCTTGGCCACCGCCGCGCAGTGCAGGGCGGCCCGCAGGCCGATCCGGGAGTACATCCTGACGGGGTGTCGGGAGTCGTACTTGTCGATGTAGACCACCTCGCCGCCCTCGTACGCCGCCAGGTGCACGGTCTGGCCGGTGGCCGCGTTCAGCTCGCGCAGGTGCGGGGCGGCGACGGTGCGGATGCCGCGCTGCTCCAGCGCCTGCCCGGCCAGCGCGAACAGCTGCGGACCGAGCCGGTAGCGGTGGGCGGCGTCGCGCTGGACGATCCGCTCCTCCTCCATCGGGCGGAGCAGCCGCAGCGCGGTGCTCTTGTGCACGTCCAGCACGGCCGCCAGCTGCTCCAGGCTGCGCTCGCCCTCGCCGAGTTCGGCCAGCAGGCGCATCGCGCGGGCGACGGTGGAGCTGCTCATGCCGGGGCCGTCCGGAAGCCGTCGGGGCCGACCTCGGTGGCCGCCCAGCCCGCCTCGTCGGCGGCCAGCAGCACGTCGATCACCGCGGTGGACGGCAGCACGCCCAGGTCGCCCCGGACGGTCAGCGCGGCGGCGGCGGACAGGTGGCCGAGCCGGAGCCGCTGACGCTCCGGCAGCTCCCGCAGGGTGCCCGCGAGATAGCCCGCCGCGAAGGCGTCGCCCGCGCCGGTCGGCTCCACCACCGAGACCCGCAGGGCGGGCTCGGCGACGGTCGAGCCGTCCTGGGCGATCGAGGTGGAGCGGTGTCCGTCGTCCTTGAGCACGATCACGCCGGGCCGGGGGAGCAGCTTGCGCAGCCCCGCCGGGTCGTCGGTGCCGAGCACCTCGCGGGCCTCGTCGGCGCCGAGCAACACGATGGTGGCGGCGTTCATCAGGAAGCGCAGCGCCTGCCGGTCCCGCCCGGCCCAGAGTGCGGGGCGCCAGTTCAGGTCGAAGCTGACGGTGCGTCCGGGGGCGCCGAGCAGGGTGCGCACCAGGCGGTGGCAGCTGTCCGAGAGAGCAGGCGTGATGCCGGTCAGGTGGATCAGCGGGGCGGCGGCCAGCAGCGGGGCGGCGGCCGGCTCGGCGAGCAGCTCGGGGCCCATCGCGGAGGCGGCCGAACCGCGCCGGTAGTAGTGCAGCCGGCTGCGCCCGGCGCCCAGGTCGTACGGGTGGTCCAGGCCCGCGCCGGTCTCCTTGACGTACAGGCCGGTCGGCCGGGAGGGGTCGGCGGTGACGGCGGAGGTGTCCACGCCGTGCGCGGCGATCCGCTCGACCAGGTGGCGCCCGAAGCCGTCGTCGCCGACCCGGCTGACCCAGGCGGCGGGTACGCCGAGCGCGGCCAGACCGCAGGCGACGTTGGACTCGGCGCCGCCGAAACTGCGGCGGAACCCGTCGGCGTGCTCCAGTGGTCCCGGGCTCTCGGGGATCAGCACGGCCATCGACTCACCGAGACAGACGGCGGGCGGGAGTGTCACTCGGGGCCTCTCGATCGGCGGGTCCGTTGACCAGTGGTCTGGACCTGATGTTAGATCAGGCTCGGCAGATATCGCAACGACCGTTGCATATAACGCAACGAAGGAACGGTGGGCCGTGGTGGAGCTGATGGACCGTGGACGGCTGGCGGAGCTGGCGGACGAGCGGCTGGACTGGCGTTTCAAGGCCGTCCCGGCCGGGGCCTGGGGCCTGACCGTCACCGAGTACCTGGCCGGAGCACCGACCCTGGACGACCTCGGCACCCCGCTGGTCACGCTGGACGCGGGCGCACTCGACCACAACCTGGCCACCATGGCGGCGTACTGCGCCAAGGGCGCCGTCGGCCTCGCCCCGCACGGCAAGACCACCATGGCGCCGGTGCTGTGGCAGCGTCAGCTGGACGCCGGGGCGGACGCCATCACGCTGGCCAACCTCCCGCAGATCCGGGTCGGCCGGGCCTTCGGCCTGCGCCGGATCCACCTGGCCAACGCACTGCTCGACCCGGCCGGCCTGCGCTGGCTCTCCGCCGAGCTGGTCGCCGACCCGGAGTTCCGGTTCTCCTGCTGGGTGGACTCGGTGCGCTCGGTCGAGCTGATGGCCGAGGCCCTGCGCGGCGCCCCCGCCCCGATCGACGTCTGCGTCGAGCTCGGCGCCCCCGGCGGCCGGACGGGCTGCCGCACGGTGGACGAGGCGGTCGAGGTGGGCCGCGCGGCGGCCGCCGCCGGCGAACTGCGCCTGGTCGGCGTGAGCGGCTACGAAGGCGCACTGGCGCACGACGCGAGCGCAGGCTCGCTCGGCACGGTGGCCGGATACCTGCGCGAACTCGGCCGCCTCTACCGCCGGTTGGACCCGCTCTTCGACCCGACGGCCGAACAGATCTGGGTCACCGCCGGTGGCAGCGCCTACTTCGACACCGTGCTCGAGGAGCTGGGCGCCGTGGTCGAGGGCCGGGGGCGGCTGGTGCTCCGCTCCGGCGCCTACCTCGCGCACGACGACGGCTTCTACCGGGGCATCTCGCCACTGGCCAGAGGCGGCGGCGAGGGCTTCAGGTCCGCCCTGCACGGTTGGCTGCGGGTGGTCTCCCGTCCCGAGCCCGGGCTCGCCCTGCTGGACGGCGGCAAGCGCGACCTGTCCTTCGACGAAGGTATGCCGGAGCCGCAACTGGTGCGCGGACGCGGCCCGTCGGGCGGCCGGATCACCGCGCTGAACGATCAGCACGCCTTCCTCCGGGAGAGTGACGTGCAGGTCGGCGAGGTGGTCAGGGTCGGCCTCTCGCACCCGTGTACGGTCTTCGACAAGTGGTCGCTGCTGCCGGTGCTGGACTCCGCCGACGCCGAACTCCCGCGCGTGGTCGACCTGGTGCGGACGTACTTCTGATGGCGGCCGACCTGCTGATCAAGGGTGCCTGGGTGATCGACGGCACCGGCGCGCCCCGCCGCCGAGCCGACATCGCGGTCGAGGACGGCGTGATCGTCTCCGACGCGGCCACCGCCGACCGGGTGATCGACGCCGAAGGGCTGGTGCTCGCCCCCGGGTTCATCGACATGCACGCCCACTCCGACCTGGCCGTGCTCACCGAGCCGGAGCACCTGGCCAAGATCAGCCAGGGCGTCACCTGCGAGGTGCTCGGCCAGGACGGTCTCTCCTACGCCCCGGTGGACGACCGGGTGCTGGCCGGGCTGCGCCGCCAACTCGCGGGCTGGAACGGCGATCCGGCGGGATTCGACTGGGACTGGCGCAGCGTCGGCGAGTACCTGGACCGGCTGGACCGCTCCCACCTCGCCGCCAACGCCTGCTACCTGGTCCCGCACGGCACCCTGCGTGCCCTGGTGGTCGGCTGGGACGACCGCCCGGCCACTACGCAACAGCTGGACCGGATGCGGGAGTTGCTCGACCAGGGCCTCTCCGAGGGCGCGGTCGGGATGTCCACCGGCCTGACCTACACCCCCGGCATGTACGCCGACTCCGCCGAACTGGCCGCGCTCTGCGCCGTGGTGGCCGCCCGGGGCGGCTACCACTGCCCGCACACCCGCTCGTACGGGGCGGGCGCGCTGGAGGCGTACGCGGAGGTGATCGAGCTGTCCCGGCGGACCGGCTGTGCGCTCCATCTCACCCACGCCACCATGAACTTCGGGGTGAACGAAGGCCGGGCGGGCGAGTTCCTGGCCCTGGTCGACGCTGCCCTGGCCGGGGGAGTGGACGTCACCCTGGACAGCTACCCCTACCTGCCGGGCTCCACCACGCTGGCCGCGCTGCTGCCGTCCTGGGCCACCGAGGGCGGCCCGGCCGCCACGCTGGCCCGGCTGCTGGAGCCGCCCGCCCGGGAGAAAATCCGGGTCGCGGTGGAGGAGACCGGCAGCGACGGCTGCCACGGCGTGGTCGCCGACTGGCGGACGGTGCAGATCTCCGGCGTGCGCAACCCCGACCTGGCCGACACGGTCGGCCTGACGGTGCAGCAGATCGCCGACCGCTGGGGGAGCACCGGCACCGCCGCCTTCCTGGAGCTGCTGGTCCGCGACGAGCTGGCCACCGGCATCCTCCAGCACGTCGGCCACGAGCAGAACGTCCGGGAGATCATGCAGCACCCCGCGCACTGCGTGGGCAGCGACGGCCTGCTGGTCGGCGCCCGCCCGCACCCCCGGGCCTGGGGCACCTTCCCGCGCTGCCTCGGCCACTACGCCCGGGAGTTGGGCGTACTGACGCTGGAGCAGGCGGTGGCCAGGATGACCGGCCGCCCGGCCCGGCGGCTCGGCCTGACCCGGCGCGGACTGATCCGGGACGGCTACGCGGCCGACCTGGTGCTGTTCGACCCGGCGACGGTGCGGGACACCGCGACCTTCGAGCAGCCCCGGCAGCAGGCCGAGGGCATCCCCTGGGTCTGGGTCGGCGGGGTCGGCGTGATCGAGGACGGCAAGGCGACCGGGGCCCGCCCGGGACGGTCACTGCGGCGACAGGCCGACGGAGGAGTGCGATGAGCAGCAGGCTGGCCGGACTGGAGCAGGACCGGGTGATCGCGGTGGTCCGTGCGCCGGTGATCCCCGACGCGGCGGAGCTGTGCGCCGCGCTGGTGGCCGGGGGCATCCGGTGGATCGAGTTCACCTGGACCACCCCCGGGGTGGAGGAGCACCTGCGCCGGGCCGCCGAGGTGGCGGAGAAGCTCGGCTGCCGGGTCGGCGTCGGCACCGTGCTGACCGCCGAGCAGGCGCGGCGCGGCGTCGCGGCGGGCGCGCAGTACCTGGTCACCCCCGGCGTACGCGCCGGCCTGGCCGAGGCGGCGGGCGGGGTGCCGGTGGTGATGGGCGCCCTGACACCCAGTGAGGTGGCCACCGCCGTGGACCTCGGGGCGGCGGCCGTGAAGATCTTCCCGGCCCGGGCCTTCGGCGCCCCGTACTTCCGCGACCTGCGCGGCCCCTACCCCGACGTCTCGCTGGTCGCCTCGGGCGGCGTCAACGCGGGCAACGCCGCCGAGTTCCTGGCGGCGGGCGCGCTGGCGGTCTGCGCCGGGAGCGAGGTGGTGGCCCCGACGGTGGTCGCGGCCGGCGGCTGGAGCGGGGTCGAGCTGCGGGCCAGGGAGTTCGTCGCCGCCATCGCAGGGTGACCGTTACTGCAGGGTGACGGTCACCCCGCCCTCGCGGAGCACCTCGAGCACCGCGTCGAAGTACCGCTGCTCCGACCCGGGCAGCCGCCGGGTGAGCGCCGTCCGGGCCTGCCCGGCGTCGTGCCAGACCAGCCCGAACGGCGCCTCCGGCCCGTATCCGCCGCGCAGGCAGTCGGCCAGCGCGTCCAGGTTGCGGCCGTAGTAGCCGTCCGGGGCGTCCAGCGCGTCGGCCAGCGCGCTGTAGAAGGACGGCTCGTCGGTGATCGCGGCACCACGCAGGTGGTAGGTGGTCGGCATCGGGTACCTTCGCTCGGATGGCGCGCCCGGGTCGAGGGCGTGCCGGGTCTGGGGTGGGATGGGGAAGCCGGTGTTTCTCCCGAGAACTGAGGCCCCATCATGACCTGTCTGAACCGCAAGGACCTAGGCCTGCTCGCGCTGCGCGGTGCGGTCGGCGGCGTACTGGTGGCACACGGCACGCAGAAGCTGTTCGGCTGGTTCGGCGGCGGCGGGCTGGACGGCACCGCCAAGGCGATGGAGCACATGGGCTTCGAACCGGGCCGGCAGAGCGCGATCTCCGCCGGCCTCGGCGAGACCGGCGGAGGCGCCCTGCTGCTGGCCGGCCTGGCCACCCCGGCGGCCGGCGCCATCGTCGCGGGCACCATGGCCGGCGCGATCGCCGTGCACGCCCCCGGCGGCTTCTTCGCCACCGCCGGCGGTTACGAGTACCCCGCCGTCCTCGGCACCTGCGGCCTGGCCCTCGGCGTGGCCGGCGCCGGCCGCTACTCCCTCGACCACCTGGTCGGCCACCGCTTCGACGGCGCGGGCCTCGGCCTGCTCGCCTTCGTCGCCAGCGCCCTGGGCGCAGCGGCCGTGGTGACCCGCCGTCAGGACGTGGTCCGCCGCCGCGAGGCCAGGGCGGCCGACGACGAGGCGGGCATCGGCCTCTCCTAGCCGGGGCTGCGCATCAAGTAGACGTCGGTCGGGTCCTCGGACTCCAGGGTGAAGCCGTACCGCTCGTACAGCCGGCGGGCCGGGCTGCCCTGCAGGACGTTCAGCCGGACGGCGACCCGCGCGGAGTCGGCCTCCGCCAGCAGGCTGCGCAGCACGGCCGAGCCGAGCCCCCGTCCCTGCCGGGCCGGGTCGAGGTAGAAGTGCTCCAGCAGCCGCCCGTCCTCGGCGGGCCGGACGGTGACACAGCCCGCGAAGGCGCCGTCCACGGTGATCACCCGGGTGTGCTCCGCCGAGAACGACTCCCGCAGCCGCCGCCGGACCCGGACCTCGTCGTACCGGCCCAGCCGCTCCAGGTCGGCCCGCAGCACCACGGCCCGCAGCTCGGCGATCGGTTCGACGTCGGCGGGCGTGGCGGGGCGCAGCGTCCAGGTGCTCATCCGGAGGATTTTAGGGTCCAGCCGTCACATTCCCCTGCCGGGGTCCGTCGGTGAGGTAACGACGCATCACCGACCGACAGATGGAGGGGACAACACAGTGCTGACGAACATCATGTACGTGACGCTCTACGTCACTGACCAAGAGCGTGCGCTGAGGTTCTACACGGAACAGCTCGGCCTGCAGAAGCGCATCGACCATCCGGGCCCGGACGGACGCTTCCTCACTGTAGGCGTCCAGGGCAGCCCGCTCGAGATCATCCTCTGGCCGCACGCCGCGGCCTCGGGACAGCCGGCCGAGCAGCAGCCGGGCGGCACACCCGGTCCGGTCTTCCTCGAATCGGACGACCTGCGGGCGGACTTCAAGGTGTTCCGCGACCGCGGTGTGACCTTCGACCAGTCTGAGCCGGAGGACTACGGGTTCGGCATCCGTATCGAGGCGGTGGATCCGGACGGCAACCGGATCTCGCTGCGCCAGCGCGCAGCACGCTGAAGTCACGCGGACACTCAGTAACGCATCGCACCGGAGTAGGGCATCACGTCGTACGGCACGATCTCGACCGTCTTGCCGGTGCGCGGGGCGTGCAGCAGCTGGCCGTTGCCGAGGTAGATCCCGACGTGGTGCAGGTCGGGGTAGTAGAACACCAGGTCGCCGGGCTGGAGTTGGTCCCGGGCGATCGGCTTGCCCGCCGCGTACTGGGCCTGCGAGGTGCGTGGCAGGGAGATGCCGCCCGCCGCGAAGGCGCGCAGGGTGAGGCCGGAGCAGTCGAAGGAGTTGGGGCCGGTCGCGCCGTAGACGTACGGCTTGCCGAGCTGGGCGTGGGCGAAGGTCAGGATGTCCTTGACCCGGCCGGTGGCGGGACCGGAGTACGGCATCCGGGCGGTGACGCTGCGGGAGGCGGCGGCGCCCCCCGCGTTCCCGGCCACCACCTTGGCGCGGTCCTCGGCCTTGAGGCCGTTCAGGATGGCCTGCACCTTGGCGAGCTTGGCCTGCACCTCCTGCTTCTTCCCGGCCGCGGCCTGCCGGGCCTGGTCGAGACCGGCCAGCTGGGCGGCGGTCTCGTCCCGCAGCTGGTCGAACCGTTTCTGCTGGGCCGTCAGCAGCCGCAGGGTGTCCGCCTGGGTTGCGGCGGCCGCGTCCTGCAGGCTCGCGCCGTCCAGGTACTCGGTGGCGTCGGCGGTCAGCATCAGCCGCAGCGTGGGGTCGAGCCCGGCCGAGCGGTACTGCTCGGCGGCCACCGCGCCGAGCGTCTCGCGCAGCCGGTTGAGCTGGTCCTGCTGGGTGGCCACCTGCTGCTGGAGGGTGCCGGCGCCGGCCTGCAGCTGTACCTGCTTCTCGTTCAGCCCGTTGTACAGCTCGGTGTCGGCCTCGGCCTCCTCGTAGAGGTCGTCCACCTGCCGCTGGACCTGCTCCAGTGAGGGCTTCGGCTCCGCCAGGGCGGGGGTCGAGGTGAGCAGCAGCGCGGCCCCTGCGGTGAGGGTTAGGGCGGTCAGACGGCGGGCGGCCAAGGGGTGCTCCCGAGCTGGACAACTAATCTCCTAAGGAAGTTAGTATGAGCAACGCCGCCATAGCAAGTGCCGAAGCTGAGAGACCCTCAGGCCGGGCGGTGCCCGGTGGTGTGGCGCCAGCGGTTGTGGGCGGCGGTCAGTTCGGCGCGGGCTTCGCGCAGGGCCCGGTCCTCGTGCTGCTGCTCCAGCAGCCGGTCCCGGTCCGCCCGGGCGGTCTGCTGGGGGATGGTGTCGGACCGGGCCAGCTCCAGGGCGCGGCGGGCCTTGACGGTCCGTTCGCCGAGCGACTCCGGCACGGTCCCGGCGCCGGGCTCGGCCAGCTCGGCCACCCGGTCCTGGAGCTCGGTGATCCGGCGGCGGTACTCGGCCTCGGTGGCGCGGATCTCCTGCTCGGCGGCGGAACGTTCCTGCGCCCGTCGGTGCTCCTCCTCGCAGACCCGGCGGCGGCCGGCCGCCAGCTCCGCCCGCTCGGCGGTGTACGCCCGGGCGAAGGCGTAGGCCCAGCCGCCCGGGTAGTTCTGCAGCCGGTTGCCGACCCAGACGGCGATCGCCGCCAGGACCAGTAGTGCCGACATGACGAACGCCATGTCCCCTCCCCCGAGGTCGAAGTCGAAGTCGATCGACGTACGGAGACCTGCCCGGGGACGGGGCGGGTGACACCTGTTCAGGTCAGGTCAGGTGCGGCAGGCAGACCAGGAGCAGCGGCAGCCCGGCCAGCCCGGCGGGGGCGGCCGCGGTGAGGGCCAGCAGCAGGCGGGGCGCCGGGCGGTGGGCCGCCAGCCGTTCGATCCTGGCCAGCGCCTGGTGGCCTGCGGTGAGCGCGGCGGCGGGGGCCAGGCCGGTGGCCACCACGCCCATCGCGGTGGCCAGCGCGCGCGGGGTGTGACCGCGCAGCGCCCGGTCGTCGGCGGCCATCTCCAGCAGGGTACGGACCTCGGCGGAGACCAGCCGCCCGAGCGGCAGCCGGCCGAAGGTGCCGGCCAGCGCCTCGGCGGCGCAGGCAGCGAGGTGGTGACGGCCGGTCAGGTGGGCCCGCTCGTGCGCCAGCGCGGCGGCCAGCTGCGGCGGGGTGAGCGCGGCCAGCGCGCCCCGGCTGACCACGATCCGGGCGTGCCGCCCCGGCAGGCAGTAGATGGTGGGCGTCGGGTGGTCCAGCAGCAGGGCGCCGGGGATCCGGCCGCGGTGCGCGGCCAGGTCGAGCAGGGCCCGGTGCCGACGGCGTCCCCGGTGGGCGCCGGCCAGGCTGTGCAGCAGCCGGGCGGCCGGGTAGAGCAGTACCAGGGCGGCCACCGCAGGGGCGGTGCCGGAGACCGCCTCGGGGGAGAGGCCGCACAGGTGCAGCAGGCCCACGTGGTGGTGCGGGGCCGGGTCGATCAGCTGACGGACCGTGAGCGAGACCGAGCTGACGGCGGAGAGCCCGAGCGCGAGCCAGGTGAACACGCCCAGCAGCGGCGTCCGCCTGGTCCAGCGCGCGCCGGCCAGCAGTGGCGGGAGCACGACGGCGGTCAGTACGGCCCAGAGCCCGAGCAGGGCGGCGGCGCTCACCGCTCGTCCGCCGGGTCCGAGGCGTCGAGTGCGGCCAGCGCCCGGCGCAGGGCGGCGACCTCGTCGGTGCTGATCTGTTCGACGAAGTGGGCCAGCGCGGCCGGGGTGTCGGAGGTGGAGCCGAGCGCCTCCTGCATCAGCGTGGCGGTGTACGAGTCTCGGCTGCGGGCCGGTTCGTAGACCCAGGCGCGGCCCGCCTTGTGACGGTTCAGCAGGCCCTTGGTGTGCAGGATCCCGGCCACGGTCATCACGGTGGTGTAGGCCACCGGCCGCTTGGCGTTGAGGTCGTCGACCACCTCCCGGACGGTGGCCGGGCGGCCCCAGCTCCAGAGCCGGTCCATGATTTCGGCTTCGAGTTCGCCGAGGCTGCGTACCACCATGCGGGCCATCGTAGTCACCCGGATGCTGCGCCCTGGTGGCCCCGGGCATGCGGCCCTTGAAGGGTGGGGGCAAGTCGTCCGGACGAGTGGAGGTCTCTGATGCGTCGGTTGGTCGTGGGTGCGGTGGTGGCGGGCGGACTGGTGCTGACCGGATGCTCCTCGGACGGTTCGCCTCCAGCAGCGGTCCAGTCGGGGGCCTCTGCGCTGGCCTCGGCGGCGAAGAGCGCGGCGAACAGCTTCGCGTCCTCGGCCACCTCGGCAGCTGCCTCGGCCGCCGCTTCGGCGGAGGCGGCGGCCTCCTCGGCGCTGGCGAGTGTGAAGGGCGGCCTCGACGCCAAGGACGACGTCACCCTCGGCGGCGTGGTGACCGACTCGGACGGCAAGTCCAGCGTCCCGCTCACGGTCACCAACAAGACCTCGCAGCCGTACAAGTACACGATCCAGATCAGCTTCGAGGACAGCGCGGGCCACCTCCTGGACGCCGCCGTGGTCACCGTCCCCGAGGTGGCGGCAGGCGGCACGGCCCAGGCCACGGCCAAGAGCAACCGCAACCTTGAGGGCACGGTCACGGCCAAGGTGGGCAGCGCACTGCGGTACTGATCGTCACTCACAAGAGTGGTCTGTGGCCGGTGGGTGCCCGTTACGCTGGCAGAGTCGGCGAGGATCACCCCCATGGGAGCAACGATGACTGCCGTACCTGACTGGCTCATCCCGCCGGAAGGCGGATTCACCGCCGACGATCTCGACCATATGCCTGGCCTCCCGCCGCACACTGAGCTGCTCGACGGGAGCCTGGTCTTCATGAGTCCGCAGAAGTACTTCCACAGCCTTGCCGTGGATCTGCTCAGTTACGCACTTCGGCGGAGCTGCCCGGAGCACCTGCGCGTGGTCCGTGAGATGAGTGTGGTGCTCGGGAAGCGGGACCGGCCCGAGCCGGACGTGTCGGTGGTGCGGGCCTCGGCGGTGACGGAGGAGGCCGAGGAGACGGGCTATCAGGCGGCCGATGTCGTCCTGGCGGTCGAGGTCGTCTCGCCGGATTCGGTGGAGCGGGACCGGGAGGTCAAACCGCGGAAGTACGCCGAGGCGGGTATCCCGCACTTCTGGCGGGTGGAGAAGGCCGAGGGGCGTCACCCCGTGGTCTACGTCTTCGAGTTGGAGCCCGCTACCCGGACATATGTGGTAACCGGGGTGCATCACGGGCGGTTGAAGGTCGGGGGTCCGTTCGAGATCGACATCGACCTGACGGAGATTGACCGGATGTGATCAAAAGTTTAAAGCCGGCTCCGCATCGTCCGGGGCCGGCTTTCTGCTGGTCAGGGGTCGGTCGAACCTTAACGGGAGCTCAAGGTCCAACAAGGGCTCTTGACGGGGGAGTTGGTCTAGTCCATTTTTATGGCCAGGTGCAGGGAGCCCCCGGCCGGCACCGGTGGTCCAGACCTCCGGTGCCGGTCCGGCATCCCCCGCTGATCGACCTCCACTGACGTGCCTCTCCGGTTGTGCGGCCCCACCCCGTGCGTCCGGTCGAAGTGGCCCGGCAGTTCCCCCACGACCTGGAGGGTCACGACATGACTCGAGTTTCCCTGGAGCCGACGCACCGTCGGCGTCCGAAGGGCCTGGCCGCGCTCGCGGTCGGCACGGCGGCCTCGCTGCTGCTGGGCGCCGGTCTCGCGCTGAGCGCGGGCACCACGGCCTCGGCCGCGGCCGGCAACACCACGGGCGCCCCGGCGACCAGCGGTGGCATCAAGGTCGCCTACTTCGACCAGTGGTCGATCTACGGCAACGCGTACTACCCGAAGACCATCCAGGACACCGGCGTCGCCAAGAACCTGGACTACATGATCTACTCGTTCGCCAACATCCACCCGACCAACCTCACCTGTTTCGAGGCCACCAAGGCCGCGTCCCAGGACGAGAGCAACACCAGCGCGGGTGACGGTGCGGGCGACGCGTTCGCCGACTACCAGAAGACCTTCGACGCGAACACCGCGGTCGACGGTGTCGCGGACGCCTGGGGCCAGCCGATCGCGGGCAACTTCAACCAGCTGAAGAAGCTGAAGGCGAAGAACCCCAACCTCAAGGTGCTGCTGTCGATCGGTGGCTGGACCTACTCCAAGTACTTCTCCGACGCGGCCGCCACGGACGCCTCGCGGAAGAAGCTGGTCTCCTCCTGCATCGACATGTTCATCAAGGGCAACCTGCCGGTGGACGCCGGTTACGGTGGCGCCGGTTCGGCTGCGGGCATCTTCGACGGCATCGACATCGACTGGGAGTACCCGGGCGGTGGCGGCCACGCGGGCAACCACGAGAGCGCGAGCGACAAGCAGAACTTCACCCTTCTGCTCAAGGAGTTCCGCACCCAGCTCGACGCCCAGGGTGTCACCGACAACAAGACCTACGGCCTCGCGGCCGCGGTCGGCGCCGGCCAGGACAAGATCAAGAACATCGAGACCGACAAGGTCGGCCAGTACCTGACCTTCCTCGATGTGATGACCTACGACATGCACGGTGCGTGGGACGCCCAGGGCCCGACCAACCACCAGGCCCCGCTGTACTCCGGCGCCAAGGACCCGATGACCCCGATCAAGCCGGGCACGGGCAAGTACTCGATCGACTCGGCCATCAAGGCCTGGACCGTCGGTGACGCCGAGTACGGCATCCCTGGCGGCTTCCCCGCCAAGAAGATCAACATGGGTATCCCGTTCTACTACCGCGGTTGGACCGGCGTTCCCAACAACGGTGTGAACGGCCTGTTCCAGAGCGCGACCGGCCCCGCCGCCGGTGCCGCGATGTCCGGCAACGTGCCCGGTATCCAGATGTACAAGGAGCTCGCGGGCTTCGTCGACAACCCGGCCAAGACCTTCTGGGACGACGAGGCGAAGACCACGTACTTCTACGACGGCTCCACCTTCTGGACCGGCGAGGACACCCGCTCGATCCAGGCCAAGGTCGACTACGCGCACTGCAACGGTCTGGGTGGCTCGTTCGCCTTCTCGCTGTACGACCTGGGCACCAAGACCACGCTGTTCGACAAGATGGTCTCGGCCACCAACGGCTCTGCCGCCAACTGCCCGGCCGCGCCGACCAGTTCGCCGTCGCCGAGCCAGTCGGCCAGCCCGTCCGCCTCGGCCTCGCCGACCGCTTCGGCCAGCCCGTCGGCCTCGGCCTCGGCCAGCCCGAGCGTCTCGGTCAGCCCGTCCGCCACGGCGACCGGCTGCACCGTGCCGAGCTGGAACGCCGCCACCGTCTACCCGACCGCCGGCACCAAGGTGTCCTGGAAGGGCCGGGTCTACACCAACAAGTGGTGGACCACCAACGAGGACCCCTCGACCACCGGTCAGTGGGGCGTCTGGGCCGACGCGGGTGCCTGCTGAACCACCTGTGAGCTGCTCAGCTGAGCTCTGAACCACTTCGCCCCGCCGGGCKGTGACCGGCGGGGCGAAGTCATGTCCGGGGGTAGGCGGCCCAAGGGCTGCCGGGGCGTCAGTTCAGGTCGTTGGTGCGGCCGAGGGCGTCAGGCTGGGTCTCCTCGATCCGCCGCAGCATCCGGCCGAGCATCTCGGAGAGGCCCGGGCGCTCGGCGGCGGTGATGTCCTGGAGCAGCTCCTCCTCGAAGACCGCGGCCATCCGCATCGACTCCAGCCACTTGGACCGGCCGTTCGCGGTCAGCTCGACGATCACCCGGACCCGGTTGGTCTCGTCCCGCTCCCGGGTGACCAGGTCCTCGGCCACCATCCGGTCGATCCGGTGGGTCATCGCCGCCGGGGTCAGGCCGAGCCGCTTGGCCAGCTCGCCGGGGCCGAGCTGGTAGGGGCTGCCCGCGACCACCAGGGCCTTGAGCACCTCCCACTCGGCGGATGTGATTCCCAGCACGGTGAGCTGCCGCCCGTAGGCGACGCTCATCCGCCGGGCGACCCGGGAGAGGGTCCCCACGATGGTCTCCACCTGGGGGTCGACCATCGGGAATTCCCGCTGGTAGACGGCCACCTGCTCGGCGATGGCCAGCTCGCCGGGGTTCGGCGACGCGGGTCTGGGAGTGCTCATGCCCCCCATTCTCCCACGGACCGATGCAGGCGTTAAGGCTTTGACAGCGAAGGCTTCCGATCCTTAGAGTTTAGCTCTGAAATCTTCCGAGCTTAAAAGTATCCAGCGAAAGGGTGTGCACGGTGGCCGGCACGGTGAAGCAGCAGGGCAGGCGTCTCGGGGCGGGAGGTCCGCTGCGCCGCGTCCAGATCGGGAACGCGCTCAGCGCGTTCGGCAGCGGCTTCACGATGCCGTACATGTTCGTCTACGTGGACCAGGTGCGTGGCCTGGGATCGCTGGCCGCCGGGATGGTCTTCACCGTCTTCGCGCTGGCCGCGCTCGCCGTGCTGCCGTTCACCGGCCGGGGCATCGACCGGTACGGGCCGCGCCCGGTGCTCTGGATCGGCGCCGCGCTGGCCGCCACCGGCGCCTTCGCGTTCGGCCACGCCACCGGTACGCCGGCGCTGCTGGTCTCCTCCTTCCTGTTCGGTGCCGGGGTGACGACCTGTCAGCCGGCCCTGGCCACGATGATCGTGCGCTGCTCCACCAAGGCCACCAGGTCGCGGGCGTTCGCGCTCCAGTTCACTCTGATCAACCTGGGGATGGGCATCGGCGCGCTGGTCGGCGGGCAGATCGTGGACGTCGCCGACCCGGCCAGCCTGACCCGGCTGTTCACCATCGAGGCGCTCACCTTCCTCGGTCTGGCCCTGGTCACCGGCAGTGCCCGGATCCCGGCCGCCGCCCCCGTCCTGGTGGCCGCGACCGGCCCGACCGGGCTGCGTGCGCTGGTCGCCGACAAGGCGATGCTGCGGCTCTGCCTGCTCGCCGGGCTGATCTTCTTCACCTGCTACGGCCAGTTCGAGTCCGGGGTGGCCGCCTTCGCCACCGACACCGTCGGCACCGCGCCGTCCACCCTGGGCCTGGCCATCGGCGCCAACGCGCTGACCATCGTGGTGCTGCAGATGTTCATGGTGAAGCTCACCGAGCGCCGCCGCCGGACCACCGCGATGGCCGCCGCCGGCGTGGTCTGGCTCGGCGCCTGGACGATGGCTCTGGTGGCCGGTCTGGTCCGCTCGGAGGCGCTGGTCGCCACCATCGCGATCGTGGCCGTCTACGCCCTGTTCGGCGTCGGTGAGTCGCTGCTCGCGCCGACCCTGGGCCCGATCATCGCGGACCTGGCTCCGGCCCGGCTGCTCGGTACGTACAACTCCGGCTACGCGTTGGTGAAGCAGATCGCCATCGCGGTCGGCCCGGCCGTCGGCGTGCTGCTGGTCGGCTCCGGCACCTGGCCGCTCTACCTGGCGGCGATGGCGGCGTGCACGCTGCTGATCGTGGTCCTCGCGCTGCGCCTGCGGCCGCACTTGACGGCGGCTCAGGACAACGCGGGCCCGGCCGTCCCGGTGCTGGTCCCGCACCGCGCGCTGGAGACGGCGGCCTGACGCCCGCCCCCCCCCCCCCGAGTACGACCAGGCGCGGGTGGTCTTCAACGCGATGATCGACCGCCACCCGCAGCTGATCGCCCAGTGCGCGGACCCGGCGGACGTGGCGGCCGCTGTCGCCTTCGGCCGGGAGCAGGGCCTGGAGATCGCGGTCCGGGCCGGCGGGCACGCGGTCTCGGGGGTCTCGGTCAACGACGGCCTGGTGGTCGACCTGCGCCGGATGAACTCGGTCGTGGTCGACCCCGAGGCCGGGGTGGCCCGGGTCGGCGGCGGTGCCACCATGAGCGACTTCGACCGGGCCACCCAGCCGTACGGCCTGGCCACCACCGGGGGCCGCGACTCCGGCACCGGCGTCGCCGGGCTCACCCTGGGCGGCGGCTCCGGCTGGTTGGAGCGCAAGTACGGACTGGCCTGCGACAACCTGATCTCGGCGCGGCTGGTGACCGCCGACGGCGAGCTGGTGGCGGTGGACGAGGACCGGCACCCCGAGCTGTTCTGGGCCCTGCACGGCGGCGGCGGCAACTTCGGGGTGGCCACCGAACTCACCTTCCGGCTGCACGAGTTGCCGATCGTCACGATGGCCATGCTGCTCTGGCAGCCGGAGGCAGGGCCGAACGTGCTGCGGCACTACGTGGACTTCATGGCCACCGCGCCGGAGGAGGTGGGCGGCGGCTTCGTGTACTTCACCGGACCGCCCGAGGAGTTCGTCCCGGCCGGGCTGGTCGGCCGGCTCACGGCGGCCCTGCTGCTCACCTACGCTGGCGGCGAGCAGGAGGCCCGCGAGGTGTTCCGGCCGATGCTGACGCTCGGGCACGCGGGCGAGATGATCGCCGAGCTTCCGTACGCGGAGCTGCAGTGCATGCTGGACGACCCGCCCGGTGAGCGGAACTACTGGTCCGCCGAGTACCTGGACAGCTTCCCCGCACCGGCCGCCGAGCTGTTCTGCGGCCGGGCCGCCGAGATGATCGTGCCCTCCGCCTCGATGCACGCGGTCTTCCCGATGGACGGTGCGGTGGCCCGGGGCGACGGCGAGTTCCCGGTGCCCTGGCGGGCCGCGCCCTGGGCGGTGCACCCCTTCGGCGTCTGGGAGGACCCGGCCGACGACGCCCGGGGCAGGCAGTGGGCGCACGACGTCTGTACGGACCTGAAGCCCTGGTCGATCGGCGCGGTGTACCTGAACTTCATCGGCGACGAGGGTGCGGACCGGGTCGCGGCCGGTCTCGGCACCGGCAACCTCCGACGGCTGGCGGCGGTCAAGTCGGCCTACGACCCGGAGAACGTCTTCCACCTGAACCACAACATCATCCCGGCCTGAGCCCCCGTCAGAGCTAGGATTCCCGACAAAGGCGACAAACAAAGCTGTCGGGCCATCAGGTTCGGGCAAGAGGCGATGAATCGGCGAGGTCATGACGCAAGCGGTGATGGGCGGGACCGTCGTCGAAGAAGAGGTACGAGCCCGGCCGTGGGTGGTCCGGCGGGCCGACTGGCTGGGGCCGCTGGCCGTCGCACTGTTCGCGGGGCTGCTGCGGTTCTGGGACCTCGGGTACCCGAACGCCTTCGTCTTCGACGAGACGTACTACCCGAAGGACGCCTGGTCGCTGCTCCGGCAGGGCTACGAGGGGACCTGGCCGGACAGCGCCAACGAGCAGATCCTGGCCGTGCCGCAGGTGATCCCGCTCAACTCCGCCGCCGAGTTCGTGGCGCACCCGCCGGTCGGCAAGTGGGTCATCTCGCTGGGCGAGTGGGCGTACGGGCTGCACCCGTTCGGCTGGCGGGTGATGGTCGCGCTGCTGGGCACCCTGACGGTGCTGATGCTGGCCAGGATCGGGCGGCGGCTGTTCGGCTCGACGCTGCTGGGCTGTGCGGCCGGGCTGCTGCTGGCGGTGGACGGGCTGCAGTTCGTGATGAGCCGGGTCGGGCTGCTCGACGGCGTGCTGATGTTCTTCGTGCTGGCCGCCTTCGGCTGCCTGCTGGTCGACCGCGACCACACCAGGGGCCTGCTGGCGGCCGCCAGGGCGGAGGGCGGCCGGGCCGGTGACCAGGTGCGGCTGGGCCTGCGCCCCTGGCGACTGGCCGCCGGGCTGCTGCTCGGACTGGCCTGCGCGACCAAGTGGAACGGGGCGTTGGTGCTGGCCGCCTTCGGCCTGCTGACCGTGCTCTGGGACCAGGCCGGCCGCCGCTGGGCGGGAGCGTACCGGCCCTGGCGGAGCATGCTGCGGCGGGACGCGCTGCCCGCCTTCCTCTCCCTGGTCGGTGTCGCGGTCGTGCTCTACCCGCTCTCCTGGGCCGGGTGGTTCCTCACCGGCGGCGGCTACGACCGGCACTGGGCCGACGACCGGTCGAGTGCGGTGAGCTGGGTGCCCGCGCCGCTGTGCAGCTGGTGGCACTACCAGTCGCAGATGTGGGACTTCAACACCGGCCTCAGCACCCCGCACACCTACCAGTCCGACGCCTGGAGCTGGCTGGTCCAGGCCCGCCCGGTCAGCATGTACTGGCAGCAGGTGCCGACCGGTCAGCAGGGCTGCACCGCCCCGGGCGGCTGCGCCTCGCAGATCCTCGCGCTCGGTACGCCGCTGCTCTGGTGGACGGCCTGCTTCGCCCTGCTGTACGCGCTCTGGCGGTGGTTCTTCCGGCGGGACTGGCGCTCGGGCGCGGTGCTCTGCGCGGTGGCCGCGGTCTACCTGCCGTGGTTCCGCTACCTGGACCGGACCACCTTCTCGTTCTACATGGTGGTGCTGGTGCCGTTCCTCTGCCTGGCGGTGGCCCAGATGCTGGGGGCGATGCTCGGCCCGCCCGGCTGCTCGGCCGAGCGGCGGCGGTGGGGCGCGGTGGGCGCGGGCCTGATCGTGCTCGCGATCGTCGGCTGCTTCGCGTTCTTCTACCCGCTGTACACGGCGGAGGTGATCCCGATGACGTCCTGGCAGGACCGGATGTGGTTCATCAGCTGGATCTGATGGTGGCTCAGCAACTGCTGCCGGTCGGCCCGTCGCTCTGGGCGGTCACGGCGCTGCTGCTGGCGGCCGGCGCGGTGACCGCCGGGTGGGGACTGCTCGGCCACGGCTGGGCGGTGCTGCGGGCGGGCGCGCGGGCGGCCGTCCAACTGGCGGCGGTCGCGCTGGTGATCGCCTGGGTGGCCGGGTCGATGTGGACCTCGGCTCCGTTCGTGCTGGTGATGTTCGCGGTCGCGGTGCGGACGGCCGGGCGGCGCATCACCGCAGGGTCCGGCTGGTGGTGGGCGGCAGTGCCGATCGGGGCCGGGGTGCTGCCGGTGCTGACGCTGCTGCTCGGCTCCCGGCTGCTGCCCTGGCAGGGACTGTCGGTGATCCCGGTCGCGGGCATCCTGATCGGCGGGGCGCTGACCGCCACCTCGCTGGCCGGGCGGCGGGCGCTGGACGAGCTGCGCCAGCGCCGGGGCGAGGTGGAGGCCGCGCTCGCGCTGGGCTTCGAGGGCCGGGACGCCCGGCTGGAGATCTGCCGGACGGCCGCCGCGACCTCGCTGGTACCCGCGCTGGACCAGACCAGGACGGTGGGTCTGGTCACGCTGCCCGGGGCGTTCGTCGGCATGCTGCTGGGCGGCGCGAGTCCGCTGGAGGCCGGGGCGGTGCAGCTGTTCGTGCTGGTCGCGCTGCTGCTGGTGGAGTCGGTGGCGATCCTGCTGGTACTGGAGCTGGTCGGGCGTGGAGCGGTCGCCGGGTAGACTTGGCGGCTGTTGAAGGGGAGTAGCCCTCCACCGGAGCGTCGACATACTGGCCTGCGCCTTGCGCGGGGGCCCGGTGCCCGGGACATCCGTTCGTTCTGCGGGTGTTGGCGAGACCTTCGGCCGCAGTGCTGTGATCATTTACCAGTGCTGTCGGGCCGGAGTGTCCCCTGACGGGTCATCATCGGCCAGGCAGCCCGGACCCGATGAAGGGCTTTCTCTCCGATGAGTCTGACCATTGCCGCGATTACCTTCGGCATCGTCTTCCTGGCCGAACTGCCGGACAAGACCGCGCTCGCCAGCCTGGTGCTCGGCACCCGCTACCGGGCGAGCTACGTCTTCGCCGGGATCGCGGCCGCCTTCGCGCTCCAGGTCGGTCTCGCGCTGGTGGCCGGCAGTCTGCTGGCGCTGCTGCCGCAGCGCTGGGTGGAGGGGGTCACCGGCCTGCTGTTCCTGGCGGGCGCGGTGATGCTGCTCTGGCCCAAGGGCGACGAGGAGGAGGACGGCGAGGCCAAGGAGCCGTCCTCGGACAGCTTCTGGAAGGTCGCGGGTGCCAGCTTCCTGGTGGTCGCGGTGGCCGAGTTCGGCGACCTGACCCAGATCATGACGGCCAACCTGGCGGCCAAGTACGCCGACCCGATCTCGGTCGGCATCGGCGCCTGGCTGGCGCTCTGCACGGTGAGCGGGATCGCCATCCTGGGCGGGCAGAAGCTGCTGCAGTACGTGCCGATGAAGGTGATCGTGCGGGTGGCGGCGAGCATCATGCTGCTGATGGCGGGCATCAGCCTGTTCAAGGCGATCACCGGCTGATGGGCCCGGCCCGGTCAGTCCGTCAGCTCTTCGAGGGCCGCACGGGTGGTGGGGCCGTAGACCCCCGGCGGGTCGTCGATGCCGGAGTCGCCGACGAAGCTCTGGAAGTTGGCGACGGCGTTCTCGGTCTTCCCGTCGAAGGTGCCGGTGATCAGCGACTTCTTGTACCAGGGCATCGCCTCCACCAGGCGGCGCTGCATGCTCTTGACGTCGTCGCCCTCGGTGCCGAGCTGTAGGACCCGGGGCCCGGTCGGCGCGGGGGGTGCGGTGGTCGGGGCGGGCGTGGTCAGGGTCGGCGAGGGTGAGGGCGGGGCGGAGGTGGCCGAGGGGCTGGGCTTCGGCTTGGCGCTGCTACGACTCGCGGACGGGGTGGGTGTGTTCGAGGGGGTCGGTGACGGGACGACGGCCACGGCCGGGGGTGACACGGTGGGCTGGTAGCTGCTGACCGGGAGGGGCAGCGCCTGGTCGTGGTCGACCTTGTCGTCACCGGGGGAGAGCACCAGGGCCAGGCCCGCGCCGATCACGGCGACGCCGAGCCCGGCCGCGATGATGACGGTCCGTCGGCGCCCGGCCGAGATCTGCTGCTGGACCCGCCGCTCGGCCCGGCCACCGGGGGCCGGTTCAGCGGGGCCGGGGCGGAAGCCGAAGACGCCGAGGTCGGTGTCCGGGGCGGCCTCGGGAGTCCACTGCGGCGGGGTCGGTATCAGCTGCAGGCTGGGCACGGTCTGCGGCGGCGGCGGGGCGTTGGGCGGGGCGGCCGGCGGAACGGGCGGCATCAGCTGGGTCGCGAAGGCGTCGTTCGACGGGGGTGCCACCTGGGTGGCGAACGGGTCGGCGGCCGCCGGGGCCGCCATGTACGGCCGGACCAGCTCGGGTGCGTCGATCGCGGGCAGCACGGTGGTGGGGTCCGAGGAGGCACAGGAGGGACAGCCGTCGAAGCCGTCGACGGTGCCGCAGACGGGGCAGCGAGCTCCCGACATTGGCCGGTCCTCCTCGGTGATGGTGGGGAATGCGACCTGATTATGCAGCAGGTTCCAGTGGGTGGACAGGCGCGTGGTGGGGCTTGTCCGGGTTGGTGGTGATACCGGACATGTGAAGGATCGATGGCCGCCAGAGGTACGGATGGCGCAAGCAGTTGACGGCAAATCGGACATAGCTGACTTATGGTGAGACTGAAGGATCATCAGCTCGGGCGCTGGCCAGGCCCGCCGTCCCACCGAGGAGCAGGTATGGCGGAGGCCGTCGCGCCGGAGGGTGTCCAGGAGGACCAGCAGCCCCCGGAGGTGACGGTCCACAACCTCTGGGTCCCGATCGGCGCTCTGCTGCTGGCGATGCTGCTGGCCGCGCTCGACCAGACCATCGTCTCCACCGCGCTGCCCACCATCGTCAGCGACCTCGGCGGCATGGAGCACCTGTCCTGGGTGGTCACCGCGTACATGCTGGCCGCCACGGCGGCCACCCCGCTCTGGGGAAAGCTCGGCGACATGTACGGTCGCAAGCGGCTGTTCCAGGCCTCCATCGTGATCTTCCTGGTCGGCTCCGCACTCTGCGGACTCTCCCAGAACATGGGCGAGTTGATCGCCTTCCGCGCTCTCCAGGGCCTCGGCGGCGGTGGCCTGATGGTGCTCTCGCAGGCGATCGTCGGCGACCTGGTGGCGCCCCGGGAGCGGGGCAAGTACCAGGGGCTGTTCGGTGCCGTCTTCGGGGTCACCAGCGTGCTCGGGCCGCTGCTCGGCGGTGTCTTCGTGGACAACCTGAGCTGGCGCTGGGTGTTCTACATCAACCTGCCGATCGGGATCGTCGCGCTGGTGGTGATCGCGCTGGTGCTGCACGGCAGCGAGGTCAAGCGGCGGCACCGCATCGACTACCTGGGCACCTTCCTGATCGCCTCGGTCGCCACCTGTCTGGTGCTGATGACCTCGCTCGGCGGGGTGACCTGGCCGTGGGGCTCGTGGCAGATCATCGGTCTCGGGGTGCTGGGCGTCGTCCTGCTGGGGTTCTTCGTCGCGGTGGAGCGCAAGGCGGCCGAACCGGTGCTGCCGCTCAAGCTGTTCGAGTCCCGGACCTTCAGCCTGGTCGCGGTGATCTCCTTCGTGGTCGGCTTCGCGATGTTCGGTGCGCTGACCTATCTGCCGACCTTCCTCCAGGTGGTCATGCAGGTCTCGCCGACCATGTCCGGCATCCACATGCTGCCGATGGTGCTCGGCATGCTGTTCACCTCGATCGGCTCCGGCCAGATCGTCGCCCGCACCGGCCACTACCGGGCCTTCCCGATCGCGGGCACCGCCGTGACCGCCGTCGGCCTGCTGCTGCTCTCCCGGCTGACCGAGAACAGCTCGACCACCGAGATGAGCATCTACTTCCTGGTCTTCGGCCTCGGGCTCGGCCTGGTGATGCAGGTGCTGGTGCTGATCGTGCAGAACTCGGTCGGGTACCAGGACCTCGGCGTGGCCACCGCCGGGGCCACCTTCTTCCGCTCGATCGGCGCCTCCTTCGGCGTCTCGATCTTCGGCACCATCTTCGCCAGCGGCCTCAACCGCCGGCTCGCCGAGGACCTGGCGGGGGCTCAGCTCCCGCCGGGCTTCCAGCCGGACAGCATCGCCCAGGACCCCCGGGCGATCAGCACCCTGCCCCCCGACACCCAGGCCGGCATCTACCACGCGTACTCGGAGTCGATCACCCAGGTGTTCCTGTACGCGGTGCCGGTGGTGCTGGTCGCCTTCGTGCTCTCGCTCTTCCTGCGGGAGCAGAAGCTCCGCTCCACCGTCACCGCCCCCGACCTCAGCGAGTCGATCGGCCTGAACCCGGTGGAGCGCTCCTCGCTGGACGAGATCGCCCGCGCCCTCGCGGTGCTCGGCACCCGGGACGCCCGCCGCGACCTGTTCCGCCGGATCACCGCCGAGGCCGGCCTCGACCTGCTGCCCGCCTCCAGCTGGCTGATCCTGCAGATGCAGCGGGACGGCTCCGTCGAGCCCGCCGAACTGGCCGAGCACAGGATCGTCCCGGTCGCGGTGATCGAGGAGGCCGCCCGGGAGGTGGAGAGCCGGGGCCTGGCGGTCCGCAACGGCCTGCCGCTGCGGCTCACCGAGCCGGGCGCCGAGGTGGCCGTCCGGCTGGTCGCCGCCCGCCGGGCCCAGCTCGCGAAGCTGCTCGGCGACTACGACGAGCAGCAGTTCGGCGAGCTGGCCGACCTGCTCACCCGGTTGAGCTCCCAACTGGGCGGCGACCGCCCCGACCGGACCGGCCCCGAACACCTCCAGCGCGGCGAGGGGCGGACGTACTGAGCGGAAGTACTGAGCGGACGTACTGAGCGGACGTCAGGCCGGACCGTGACCGGGAATACCCGTGCCCGGTGCTGACTTGGCGTCAGACATGACCGCCACCCCGTTCGACCCGCGCACGCTGCTGACGGAGAGCCGGCTCGCCGTCCTCGCCACGATCAAGGCGGACGGCCGCCCCCAGCTCTCCCCCGTCATGCCGTTCTACGACCGGCAGGCCGAGGTCGTCTACGTGTCGATGACCGAGGGACGCGCCAAGACGGCGAACCTCCGACGGGACCCACGGGCCACTCTGGAGGTCACCGCCCAGGACGGCTGGAGCTGGGCCACCGTCGAGGGCACCGCGACCCTGACCGGCCCGGGGACCGACCCGCACGGCCCCGAGGTCGAGGCGCTGGTGCACTACTACCGGCTGGCGGCAGGCGAGCACCCGGACTGGGACGAGTACCGGGCCGCGATGGTGGCCGACCGTCGAGTGCTGATGACGATGCCGGTCGACCACGTGTACGGCGCGCGGGCCTGACCGCTCTCGGGGGTCAGGGCAGGTCGATCGAGCGATACTCCTCCAGCACTGCGAAGCCGGTGGCGTCGTACAGGCTCATCGCGACCTCGTTGCCGCCGAAGACGTTGAACATCATCGCCTCGTCGCCGCCCTGCCGGGTGGCCCACTCGCCGACGGTCATCGCGGCCCGGCCGTAGCCCTTGCCGCGGTGCTCCGGGTGCACCAGCAGCGAGTAGCCGAAGGTGACGCCCGGCAGGAAGGCGTGGTTGACCCAGCCGGTGCCGATCTCCTCACCGGCGGCCTCCATGACGTAGAAGGCGTGACCCGGGGTCAGGAAGCCCTCCGGGAGGATCCGGGCCATGTCCTGGTCGGACTTCACCTTGGCCTGCTCCGGGGTGAGCGCCCCGGCCCGGACGATGTCGGCGATGTACTCGTCCTCCTCGCTCGCGTACCAGGCGGGGTACTCCTCCTCGGTCAGCGGGCGGACCGTCAGTTCCGGTGGCAGTTCGGGCTGCTCGGCGGCGGCCCGCATCCGGTTCTGCCCCCGGACTGGGTAGTCGGCGAACTGTCCCGGGCCGCCGACGAGCCGGACGTCCACCCGTTGTGCGCCCTGTTCGGCGCACCAGCGTTCGGCCCACTCGCGTCCGTCCGGCACCGTCAGGTCGTGGATCCGGCCGACGGTCGTCCCGTTGTCGTCGGTCAACCCGACCGCGATCCACCCGGTGCCGTCGGTGGCCACCGTCCAGTCGTCGACCCCCTTCAGGGCCCGCTCCAGCAGGGCCTGGGCCAGCGGCTCGGAGCACCCTGCCACCCGGTACGCGGCCAGTACCCGCTGCTCGAACCCGCTCCGCCACCCGCTCTGATCCGCCACTGCTGCTATCGCGCTCATCCGGTCACCCTAGGCGGGGCGCCTGGGTGGGAGGCGGCATTTATTTGAGGCTTCTCTTACGGACCGTCAGATCTCGGCCAGGCATCAAAGTATCGGCAATCCTGGTCATTTCGGGCTTATCGGCGGGCAGCGAATTGACCCGGAGGCTGAAATATAGGTAAGCCTTACCTAATGTCTATCTGAGCTGTTTGGAGGCCGTCTGTGTCCGCTCTGCCCTCGTCCCGGCCGCTGGGCCTGCACGACAGTTGGTGGACGGTCACCGCCGCAGCCCTGCTGGCCTGTGCCGGACTCACGGCGTGCGCCTGGATCTCCACCCACGTCCACTCGGACCCGACGCTGCACTCGGCGGCCCTCTTCGTCCACCTCGCTTCGCTGGTCCTCGGCTTCGGGGCCGTGCTGGTGGCCGACTACCACGGGCTGCTCTGGATGACCCGCCGGTGCACGCTGTTCGAGACCCTCCGCACCACCTCCCGCCTGCACGTCCCGATCTGGGCCGGACTGGCCGGGTTGGTCGTCAGCGGCATGATGCTCGAGCCCGACCTGGCCTCGCCCCTCACCCGGATCAAACTGATCCTGGTCCTCCTCCTCACCGTCAACGGCCTGCAGGCGGGCCTGCTCGACCGACGGATGGCCGATCACTCCGCCGCCGCCCTCACCCCGCGCCTGCTCGCCTGGGGCGCCGGCACCGCACTGCTCTCCCAGATCTGCTGGTGGGGCGCGGTCGTGATCGGCTTCTGGAACACCCGGCACTGACCAGCCGCGCCCCGCTCCATCGTGCCTACCGCTCGGTGAAGAACACCGAGCGCAGCTTCAAGCGGTCCGTGGCCGGGTGGCCGTGCGGGCGCAGCGTCCAGGAGTCACCGGTGCAGTCGGGCTCGGTGAAGACCATGGCCCAGGCGTCGGTGTTGTTGTGCGGGGCGAAGGCAGGCTCGGACGCGTCCGGGTCTGCGACCTCCGGGAGGGTGATGCAGGCAGGGCTCTCCGGGTCGTGGAGGGTGGCCGTCTGTGGCTGGCCGTCCAGGCCGACGAACCGGTAGCCGAAGTCGCCGGTAGCCGCCTGCGCGGGTGTCGCCATTGCCGCCGTGAGGGCAAGAGCACCGCAGACGGAGGCAAGGGTGTGTCGAAGACGCACGGAGATCCTCGTTTCGTGAAGGGACATTTGACGTCACCCGCACACCTACCGGGCCCACCGGGCCGGTGTCTTGAAGGCATTCAAGCGAAACGTATCTCCATCACCCGGGTGGCCTACGAGGGGTCGATGTCCACCAAGTCCGTCGGCGCTCCGGGGCGATGAGCCGCCGGCCCCGGCGGATGTAGGAGACTGCTGACACGTGATCAGGCTCAGGCCGCCGGTCGGGCGGTCGTGGAACGTACGAGGTGTCAGATGGCCAGCGTGGTGAAGATCAACGTGTTGACGGTGCCCACCGAGATGCGGGAGACCCTGGAGCAGCGGTTCGCCTCGCGGGCCGGGTCGGTGGAGAACTCGGACGGCTTCGAGTGGTTCGAGCTGCTCCGGCCGGTGGAGGGTACGGAGCAGTACCTGGTGTACACCCGCTGGGCCAGCGAGGAGCACTTCAAGGCCTGGATGGAGGGCCCGATGCAGGCGGCGCACCGTCAGGGCCCGCCGAACGCCGAGGGCGGCCAGCCGAAGCCCGCGGCCTCCGGCTCGACGCTGTGGTCCTTCGAGGTGGTGCAGTCGACCGGCCCGAAGCAGGGCTGAACAGACCCTGGGCTTGTTCTTCAACCCTTGCCCGTGGTCGGCCTGTTGGCTGACCACGGGCTTTCGTGTTCGCAGGACAGCCGGCTATGGCTGGACAGCCTCTTCAAGACCGCCCGCGAAGGCGAAGAGGTCAAGACCTACCGCTACCCGGTGGCCGACATCCGGGAAGCGTGCGCGTGTCGAAGAACGAGCTGACCTGTACCGTCACGGGCCCCAGTCGGAGAGAGCCACCGACGGTGTGGCCTAGGCGTCGCCGGAGAGGGAGGCGATCAGGAGAAGGACGCAGAGCAGCAGGCCGAAGCCGGACAGAGCCATGAGGAAGGTGCCGACCTTGCGGCTCTGGCCGAAGAACAGAAAGCGGCCGGCGTCGTGGCCCTTGAGGACCAGGTCTTCCACGGCGACGCGGTTTCGGGCAGACAGGCGGGTGGCGATGCCCCGGAAATCCGTGACCATGACCAGGCCGAGGCCGAAGGCCCCCGCGAGGATCAGGGTGAGCAGAATGGTGATGGTCAGCACGGAGGCGAGGATTCCAGCCCGACGCTTCACTGTCCAGGGGCGGATCCCTGCTTGAAGGTGACCGGGGCGTCGAAGGCCGCGCGGCGGACCGAGCGGCGCAGGGCGCGCAGGATCGGGCCGCCGACGGTGAGGCAGAGGACGGCGGTGAGGACGGCCCGGGGGAGGTCCCAGCCGAGGGAGGTGGCCAGGCAGTAGGCCAGGAAGTGGCCCAGGTTGGTGGTCAGGTCGGCGCCCGGGTCGAAGGACAGGGCCGGGGGGAGGCCGACGCCGAGGTAGGGCCAGAACTGAAGGTTCATCACGGTGCCGTACGCGACCGAGGCGAGGGCGCCGTAGCCTGCCAGCAGCAGGAGTTCGGGCCGGCCGCGCAGTCGGGCCGGTCCTGGCAGCAGGCCGGCGCCGAGGCAGACCCATCCCATGCTGAGCATCTGGAACGGCAGCCAGGGCCCGATCCCGCCGGTCAGCAGGGCGGAGGCGAACATGGTGACCGAGCCGAGTACGAAGCCGAAGCCCGGGCCGAGCACCCGCCCGGCGAGCACCATCAGGAAGAACATCGGCTCCAGTCCGGCGGTCCCCGCGCCGAGCGGGCGCAGTGCCGCCCCGGCGGCAGCCAGTACGCCGAGCAGCGCCACCGACTTGGCGTCCAGGCCGGCGCTGCCGTCCGAACGCCCCTCGGAGATCTGGGCGATGACCACGCCGAGCAGCAGCGGCATCAGCAGCGCGAACAGCCACGGTGCGTCGGTGGAGTGTCCGGCCAGCGCCGAGGACGGGTCGGCGAGCAGCGGCCAGCCGAAGGCGACCGCGCCGATCGCGGTGATCAGCACGAGCAGGAGGACGGAGCGTCCGCCGAGCGGCACCGGACGGGTGAGCGGCTTCAGGGTGGGTGGCTTCACGCGGAGTCCCGGAGAGCGAAAGCAACCTGGGAGACCGTCAGCCAGGGCAGCGGGGCGAGCACCTTGGCGACCTGCGGGGCGAACACCGGGGAGGAGACCACCACCTCGGCGCTCGGGCCGTCCGCGACGATCTCGCCCTCGGCCAGGATGACGGTGCGGTGGGCGAGTTCGGCGGCCAGCTCGACGTCGTGGGTGGCCAGCAGGACGGCGTGGCCGTCGGCGGCCAGTTCGCGCAGCACGGTGACCAGCCGGGCCTTGGCGGCGTAGTCCAGGCCCCGGGTCGGTTCGTCCAGCAGGATCAGGTCGGGGCGGGTGGTGAGCACCACGGCCAGGGCCAAGGTGAGGCGTTGGCCCTCGGACAGGTCGCGCGGGTGCAGCGTGTCGTCGATGCCGGGCAGCAGCCGGGCCACCAGTGCGCGGCAACTGCCGGGCGGAGCACCGGAGTCGTGGTCCGCGCCGGCGCACTCGGCGGTCACCGTCTCGGCGTACAGCAGGTCGCGCGGCTCCTGCGGGACCAGGCCGACCCGGCGGATCAGCTCCTTGGGCCTGGACCGGTGCGGGGTCAGCCCGGCGGTGCTGATGGTGCCCGAGTCCGGCTTGTACAGGCCGGCCAGGGCGCCGAGCAGGGTGGACTTGCCCGCGCCGTTGCGGCCCATCAGGGCGGTGATCTCGCCGGGGCGCAGGGCGAGTTCGACCCCGCGCAGCACCGGGTTCGGGCCGCGCCTGAGGGTCAGCCGGGAGACCAGCGCGACCGGTTCGGTGGTGACCGGGGGCACCACGGGCGGGGTCCGGCCCTCGAGTGCGGCCCGCAGCGGGGCGGCCCGGCGGCGGGCGTCCCGGACCGACAGTGGCAGCGGTGACCAGCCGGCCGCCCGGCCGAGGCCGACCACCGGCGGGTAGACCGGGGAGATGGCCATCAGCTCGGCCGGGTCGCCGAACCCGGCCGGTCCGTCCGGGGTGAGCAGCAGCACCCGGTCGGCGTACTGGACCACCCGCTCCAGCCGGTGCTCGGTCATCAGCACGGTGGTGCCGAGATCGTGCACCAGCCGTTGCAGCACCGCGAGCACCTCCTCGGCGGCGCCGGGGTCGAGCGCGGAGGTGGGCTCGTCCAGCACCAGCACCTTGGGGTGGCTGGTCAGTACCGAGCCGATGGCGACCCGCTGTTGCTGGCCGCCGGAGAGGGTGGAGAGCGCCCGGTCGCGCAGCTCGGCTAGGCCGAGCAGGTCCAGGGTGTCCTCGACCCGACGGCGCATCACCTCCGGGGCGATGCCCAACGACTCCATGCCGTAGGCGAGTTCGTCCTCCACGTTGTCGGTGACGAAGTGTGCCACCGGGTCCTGGCCCACCATGCCGACCAGGTCGGCGAGTTCGCGCGGGCGGTGCTCGCGGGTGTCCCGGCCGTCGACGGTGACCCGGCCGTGCAGGACGCCGCCGGTGAAGTGCGGCACCAGGCCGTTGACCGTGCCCAGCAGGGTGGACTTGCCGACGCCCGACGGGCCGACCACCAGGCAGAGTTCGCCCTCGGGGACGGTCAGGTCGAGGCCGCCGAGCACGGGCGCGGCGGCGTCGTGGTACTGGACCGAGACCTGTTCGAAGTGGATCACTTGGGGGCTCCGGGGCGGGGCGGGGCAGGGGCGACGAAGGCGGGCAGCAGGCCGAGCAGTACGGCGAGCGCGGGCAGCAGCGGGAGTTCGGGCACGGTGGGCGGCACGGCCGGCGGGTTGAAGGCGCCGGGGTCGCGGCCGGAGAGCCAGATCAGCAGGCCCGCGACGGCCAGGCCCGAGCCGGCCACCAGCCACTCCCGCCAGGCCCAGGGGTCGGGCCGGTAGCGGGTCCTGACGGAGCGTCGGCTGCCGAGCAGCAGCCCGGCGCCGAGCGCGGCCAGGCCGGCCAGCAGGACCGGCAGCGCCCAGCGCACGGTGCCCTCGGTGAGCAGGCCGTAGCAGGCCACGCAGACCGCGAGCAGGCCGGTCAGGGTGAGCGCGCCGATCGAACGGGCGACCCGGCGCGGGAGGTCGGCGGTGCGGCCGAAGCCCCGGCTGTCCATGGTGGCCGCCAGGCTGACGGAGCGTTCGAGGGCCGACTCCAGCACCGGCAGGCCGACGCTGAGCAGTGAGCGCAGGCCCGTGTCGGAGCGGCCGCGCAGCCGGCGGGCGGACCTGATCCGCTGGACGTCCGCGACCAGGTTGGGGGTGAAGGTGAGCGCCACCACGGCGGCCACCCCGGCCTCGTACAGCGCACCGGGCAGGGCGCGCAGCAGGCGGGCCGGGTTGGCCAGTGCGTTGGCGGCGCCGACGCAGATCAGCAGGGTGGCCAGCCGCAGGCTCTGGTAGAGCGAGTAGAGCAGCCCCTCCAGGGTGACGGCGCCGCCGATCCGCACCCCCTGCGCCCAGTCCGGTAGCGGGAGTTGGGGCAGCGTGAAGAGCACGTGGGTGCCGCCGACCCCGGAGCCGAGGAAGACCGTGAAGAGCAGCCGGATGCCGAGCACCGCCAGTGCCAGCTTGACGAAGGCGGTGTAGGAGCGGGCCCAGGGCTCGGTGCTGCGCCGGGCCGCGACCACGTAGCCGGAGACCGCGACGATCAGCAGGAGCAGCAGCGGGTTGGTGGTGCGGGAGGCCGCCGCGCCGAGCCCGATCGCCCACAGCCACCACGCGCCGGGGTGCAGATGGCGCGGGCCGATCGCGGAGCGGGTCGAGCGGACGGGGCGGGGCTGCCGGGTGCGGCTGGGCGTGGGCACGGATGACACCTCAGGAGTCGCGGCGGCGCCGGGCCTGCCAGACCGCGCCGGCGGCCAGGGCGGCGACCAGTGCGCCGCCCGCCAGCAGGCCGACCGACGGGCCCGAACTCTCGCTCTTGCCGGTGGAGTTGTCCGCAGCTCCGACGGTGTCGCCGCAGCCGGAGCGGGGGTAGCCGACGATCGCGCAGAGGATGCCGTTGGCGTCGTAGCGCAGCGGCGGGGCGACGGCGGCCAGCACCTCGGCCGAGCTGGCGGCGGTGGGGACCGCCGCGCACACCGTCCGGGCGGCGGGCGGGGTCTCGCCGGCCGGGGCGTCGGCGGTGGTGCCGAAGTCCAGCACCACGGCGATCCGCTTCTTCCCGGCCTGCGCCGGGGTGGTGGCGCAGACCGTGCCGAAGTCACCGGCGGCGGTGGGCCGGGCGGCGTCCTTGCCACCGTCGGGGCTGACCGCGAACCGCCAGCCGTCCACCGCGCCGTCCGGCGGGACGTACACCGCGGGGCCCTGCTGCTGGTACGCCCAGGCGCTGCCCGACCACTTCCAGAACGACCAGTAGCGGTAGCCGGTGGCGTGCGCGGGTGCGGCGAGCAGGAACGGCAGCAGCAGTGCCAGCAGCAGTGCCAGCAGCAGTGCCAGGACGGCGGCGACGGCCGGGGCCGCCACCGCCGTCCGGGAGTGAGGGGAGGTCACTTCTGCTTGTCACCTTCGGACTTGGTGTCCGCCTTGTCGCCCGCAGCCTTGCTGGGGGCACCGACGGTGTGGGTGCCGCGCTTGCGCTGGAGGCTGAGCAGCAGGCCGCCGCCGATGCCGACCAGCAGGCCGATACCGACCAGCCAGACCGGGGAGAAGCCGTTGTCGTCGTCGGCCTCGGTGCCCGCCGGGCCGGAGGCGGAGGTGGTGGCGGCCGGGAGGGACTTGGGCGCCGGGCCCGAGTCGATCAGCAGCTGGACCACATTGGTACCGCCGAAGTCGTACGGGTCGCGCTCGGCGGCCTGGGCGGTCAGCAGCAGCAGTGCGGCGGCCGAGGCGTCGGTGCCCGAGGCGCCCTTGGCGGCCCACGGGTAGCCGTTGCCGGCCAGCCAGTCGGCGGCCGGGGCGGCCTGCTGCGGGTGCCCGGACTGGACCAGGCCGAGCACCGTCCAGGCGGTCGCGGTGAAGTCGGGAGTGGCGGTGGCACCGGGCATGGTCTGCATCAGGTGCTGCCCGTTGGCGCCCAACTGGGCGACCAGGTAGGCCCCGGCCGCCTCGGCGGAGTCCGCGTGCGGCACGGTGGCCGGGGCGGCGGCGCAGTCCAGGGGCTTGGGCGCGGCGTCCACCCGGTTGGTGTTGACGACCGGCAGCTTGCCGCCGGCCGCGGCCAGCAGGGCCTGCGCGGAGGCCAGGTCGTTGGCCTTGAGCGCGCCGTCCGGGGCCGGCTGGTAGGCGAAGGCGCCGCGCTGCTCGGCGGGGGCGGCGCAGGCGAGCTGGAACAGCGCCAGGCCGTCGTAGCCGTTCTTGCCGCTCTTGGCGACGGCGGCCGGGTCGAGACCGGCGGCGATCAGCGCGTTGACGGCCAGTCCGGTGGAGTTGGCGTCACCCGGGTTGCCGGGGTTGAAGGCCCAGCTGCCGTCCGCGTTCTGAACGGTCTTCAGCCAGTCGGTGCCCCGGGTCACCGCGTCCTGGTGCCCGCCGAGCAGCTTGAGCGACTGGATCGCCATCGCGGTGGCGTTGCTGTCCTCGGTCTTGGCGTCGCAGGCCACGGCGGTGTCGGCCCGGAACGAGGCCCAGCCGCCGTCAGCGCACTGCTGACCGGTCAGCCAGCCCACGGCAGCGTCGGACGGGACGACCTTGACGGCGCCGAGCGCGGTGAGGGCCAGCGACTGCCGCCAGACGCCGTCGTACGTCGGGTCGCCCTTGCCGTAGAGCGCGGCCGGGGCGGCGGCGGGGGAGGGGGTGTCCGCGAGGGCGGGGGCGGCGGCGCCGATCAGCAGAGCGGCGGCGGCCAGCGCGGCGGCGCCCGTGCGGGCGGTGGTGAGCATGAGGGTCGACGTGCCTTTCGGTGAGCGGAGCAGCGGCCCGAGGCGGGCCGCCCGTAGACCTCGACGGAGCCGGGAAACCCGGCACTGCCGCTCGCTCCCCGGCGGGCATCCCGACTGTGACGGTTGCGTGGTCAGCGCCGGAGTCGCACCGGCTTCCCCCGCACGAGGAGCGGATGAAGTTGTTGATCCTGCGTCCAAGACTCTAACCGGCCGACCGGAGTGCCCCGAGCGGACAGGGTACGGACACAGCGGGCACCCCGAGGCTGGAACTGGTACCAGTTCTGTGCCCGCGAAAGGAGGAGGGCCGCCGGCCGAGGTCCTGACGCGGCGGCACCTGAGTGTTCTGGAAGCACCTGGCGGAGAAGGACGAGATCGACGGACGGAGCGTCAGAGGACGAGCAGCCGGGCCGCGGTGTGCAGGTCGCCGCGGACCTCGGCGAGCGAGGCGCGGCCGGAGAGCCAGGCGAGCAGGGTGGCGTGCCAGGTGTGGCCGATCACCCGCAGGGCGGCCTGCTGGGTCGGCGACGGGGTGGGGCCGAGCTGGGCGGCGTCCAGCACGATGGCCGAGGTGACGGCCGACACGGCGTCCACCTCGGCGCCGACCGAGCGGTCCGCGAAGGAGAGCGCGCGGACCATCGCCTCGGCGAGCCGGGGTTCGCGCTGGAGCGCGTGGAAGGCCTGGGTCAGGGTCTCGGCCACCCGTCCGGCCGGGTCGTCGCCGGCGGGCGGGTGGCGGCGGACCTGCTCGTGCAGCTGCTGGAGCTGCTCCTGCATCACCGCGACCAGCAGGTGCACCTTGGACGGGAAGTAGCGGTAGAGGGTGCCGAGCGCGACCTCGGCGCTCTCCGCCACCTCGCGCATCTGGACCGCCTCGTAGCCGCCCCGGGCCGCCAGCGKGGTGGCGGCCCGCAGGATCCGACGGCGGCGTTCGGCCTGCCGGGGGGTGAGGCCGGTACCGAGGGCGGCGGTGGTGGTCAAGGAGGCTCCCAGAGCGCGCGCGTGGGTGACCGGATCAAGGATCGAGGTGATTCAACCATGGGGTGGGAAGTGAGGATATGTCAGCGGCCGGGTGGTCCGAGAGTTATGTCACAGTGAACGCCGGGTGGGCGGGGTGCGCGGACGGGTCAGAATGGATGCCTCCGGTACTGACGTACCCGTCAGTAGCAATCCCCGGGGGCGAACTGCCGCCCTCGGGTGCGGGCCGGTATCGTCAAGGTCTCTCATTGTTCGATCAGCCCAATGACGAGCTCCACCATCATGAAACGTGATCTACTTTCCCGCCGCCGCGCAGGCCGGGGAGTAGGGGACAGGAGCCCCGGATGACCGCGCTGCCGCCGCGACCGCTGCGGATCGCCCTGCTGTCCTACCGGGGCGACCCGTACTGCGGCGGCCAGGGCGTCTACGTCCGGCACCTGTCCCGTGAGCTGGCCGGGCTCGGGCACCACGTGGACGTGATCGGGGCCCAGCCCTTCCCGGTGCTCGACCCGGTCGAGGGGCCCGGCAGTGTCCGGCTGGTGGAGCTGCCCAGCCTGGACCTGTACCGCGCCGACGACCCGTTCCGCACCCCGGCGCTCACCGAGTACCGGGGCCTGGTGGACGTGCTCGAGGTGGCCGGGATGCGGACCGGCGGCTTCCCCGAGCCGCTCACCTTCTCGCTCCGGGCCCGGCAGTACCTGGCCGCGCACAAGGGCCGCTACGACGTGGTGCACGACAACCAGACCCTCGGCTACGGCCTGCTCGGCCTGGAGCGGCACGGCTTCCCGCTGGTCACCACGGTGCACCACCCGATCACCGTGGACCGCCGACTGGAGCTGGCCGCCGCGCCGACCCGGCTGAAGCGGATCTCGCTGCGCCGCTGGTACGCCTTCACCCGGATGCAGCGCCGGGTGGCCGCCCGGCTGGAGCACGTGATCACCGTCTCCGGCAGCTCGAAGACCGAGATCGCCGAGCAGCTCGGCACCCCGCCCGGCAACATCGCGGTGGTCCCGATCGGCGCCGACACCCGGCTCTGGTCGCCCTCGGCAGAGATCGCCCAGGTACCCGGACGGATCGTCACCACCTCCAGCGCGGACGTACCGCTCAAGGGTCTTGTGCACCTGGTCGAGGCGCTGGCCAAGCTGCGCACCGAGCGGGACGCGCACCTGGTGGTGGTCGGCAAGCCGCAGCGGGGCGAGGGTCCGGTGGCCGAGGCGGTCCGCCGGTTCGGGCTGGAGCGCTGGATCGAGTTCCGTACCGGGCTGACCGACCAGGAGCTGGTGGACCTGTACCGCTCCGCCGAGGTGGCCTGCGTGCCCTCGCTGTACGAGGGCTTCTCGCTGCCTGCCGCCGAGGCGATGGCCACCGGCACCCCGCTGGTCGCCACCACCGGCGGCGCGATCCCCGAGGTGGCGGGCCCGGACGGCGAGACCTGCCTGGCGGTGCCGCCCGGCGACGCCGGTGCGCTGGCCGCCGCGCTCGGCCGGCTGCTGGACGACCCCGAGCTGCGGACCGAGCTCGGTGCGGCCGGCCGGGAGCGGGTGCTCGCCCGGTTCACCTGGCAGCGGGCCGCCGAACTGACCGTGGACCGCTACCGGGCGGCGATCGCCACCGGGGCCGGGCAGCGGGCCCGGGCCGGCGCGGGCTGGCGCTACGTCGCCTGACCGGTCTGACGGCCGGTCAACTTTTTTGCCGAGTACCAACGAATGGGAGCCCCGCAGTGCTGACCGTCGATTTCTCCCGCTTCCCGCTCGCCCCTGGCGACCGGGTGCTCGACCTGGGCTGTGGCGGGGGCCGGCACGCCTTCGAGTGTTACCGGCGTGGCGCGAACGTGGTCGCCCTGGACCAGAACGGCGAGGAGATCGCCGAGGTGCGCCGGTGGTTCGCCGCGATGGAGCAGGCCGGGGAGGCCCCGGCCGGCGCCTCGGCGGTCGCGATGGAGGGTGACGCGCTCAACCTGCCGTTCGACGACGACACCTTCGACAAGATCATCATCTCCGAGGTGATGGAGCACATCCCGGACGACAAGGGCGTGCTGGCCGAGATGGTCCGGGTGCTCAAGCCGGGCGGCCTGCTGGCCGTCACCGTGCCGCGCTACCTGCCGGAGAAGATCTGCTGGGCGCTCTCCGACGAGTACCACGAGGTCGAGGGCGGCCACATCCGGATCTACAAGGGCGACGAGCTGGTCGAGAAGGTCCGCGAGTCCGGCCTGGAGCCGTACGGCGAGCACCACGCGCACGCGCTGCACTCGCCGTACTGGTGGATCAAGTGCGCGGTCGGCGTCAACAACGACAAGGCGCTGCCGGTCCGCGCCTACCACCAGCTGCTGGTCTGGGACATCGTCGGCACCCCGGTGATCTCCAGGATCACCAAGGCGGCCGAGAAGGCGCTCAACCCGGTGCTCGGCAAGAGCTTCGTGGTGTACGCCAGCAAGCCCAGGCGGGCAGGCTCATGACGGCCGCCATCCCGGAGGCGCTGCTGCTGGACGGGGTGCTGGACGCCCGTCAGGCCGCCGACACGGTGCAGTCGATCCTGGCCGACCAGCAGCCCGACGGCGCCATCCCGTGGTTCGCCGGCGGCCACCTCGACCCCTGGGACCACACCGAGGCCGCGATGGCCCTGGACACGGCGGGCGAGCACGCGGCCGCCGAGGCGGCCTACCGCTGGTTGGCGGCCAATCAGAACGCCGACGGCTCCTGGTACGCGGCGTATGTGGACGGCGAGGTGACCAACCGCGCCAAGGAGACCAACTTCTGCGCCTACCTGGCGGTCGGCGTCTGGCACCACCACCTCTCCTCGGGCGACGACGCCTTCCTGGACTGGATCTGGCCGACGGTCCGCCGGGCGCTGGACTTCACGGTGGGTCTGCGGCTGCCGGGCGGCCCGATCGCCTGGCGGCAGGACGAGGACGGCAGCGCGCCGCAGGAGGCGCTGCTGACCGGCTCGTCCAGCATCCTGCACGCCCTGCGGTGCGGTCTCGCCATCGCGGACTACCTCGAAGAGCCGCAGCCGGACTGGGAGTTGGCGGCCGGGCGGCTCCGGCACGCGATCGCCCACCACCCGGAGCGGTTCCTCGACAAGGACCGCTACTCGATGGACTGGTACTACCCCGTGCTCGGCACCGCACTGCGCGGCCCCGAGGCGGTGGCCCGGATCGAACGCGACTGGGACCGCTTCGTGGTGCCGGGCCTGGGCGTGCGCTGCGTCAGTGACCGGCCCTGGGTGACCGGTGGGGAGAGCGCCGAACTGGCGCTCGCACTCTGGGCGGTGGGCCAGTCCGACCGCGCGGTGGAGATCCTGCGCTGGATCCAGCACCTGCGGCACCAGGACGGCTCGTACTGGACCGGGTACGTCTTCGAGGACGACGCGATCTGGCCCGAGGAGCGCACCACCTGGACGGCCGGGGCACTGCTGCTCGCGGTGGCGGCGCTGGGCGGCGACCACGCGACGGTGTCGGTCTTCGGCGGGGAGCAGCTGCCGGCCGGACTGGTCGTCAGCGACTGCTGCTGAGCGTACGGGAGCCGAGCGTACGGAAGAGGGCCCGGGGACGTGATGTCCCCGGGCCAGCGAGTTGCCGCGCTGCTCGACCGCCAGGTACCAGGTGCCGGGCACCAGTTCGCCGACCGGCGGGCCGACCGGGTTGTCCCTGGGCGCGAGCTGACGCGGGGACGGGACGGCGAACCAGAACGGCGCGAAGTCCGCGGCCGGAGCGGCCGGGCCCGGCATCGCGACGGCGGGCTGGACCTGGGTCGGCTCCTGGTGCGCGGGGGCGGGCTGGCCGACGGCCTGACCCGGCGTCGGGTAGCCGTAACCGTGCTGCTGCTCCGGCGGGGTGGCGTAGCCGGGCAGGCCGCCCTGGGCGGGCTGGGCCTGGCCCAGGCCCTGGTCGGCCGGGTAGCCGTACTGACCGGGCTGGCCGGGGGCGGGCTGGAAGCCGCCGACCGGGGCGCCGGCGTACGGGGCCTGGGTGACCGGGGGCTTGTCGGTCAGCAGCGGAGCCTTGAGCGCGGGCACCAGCGGACCGGCCGCGGAAGCACCGGCCAGCACCAGCAGGGCGAGCACGCCCAGGTAGGCACCGAAGCCGTGGCCGTAGCCGGTGGCGCTGCCACCGCCGGCCAGCGCCCAGAGGCCGGACCAGAGCGCGGCGACGGCCAGTGCGACGCCCCACTGGTCGAGCCGCAGGCCGAGCACCAGGCGACCGGCGACGGCCTCGCCCTGGAAGCGGTGCAGCAGGATCAGGGCCGCGGCGATCAGGCCGAGCAGGTAGACCGAGGGCAGCACCGGGAAGAGCGCGGTGGACCAGGCGCTCTGCGAGCTGGAGCTGCAGGCCTTCGAGGTGATGCAGTACTCGAAGGAGACGTACGGCAGGAAGGAAGAGATGAACAGCAGGACGGCCGCACCTGCGACGGCGGCGTCTCCCCTGGTGAGAGCGCGCAGATTCACTAACGTTCCCCTCGTCGGTGTATGTCGTGGACGGCAGTGTGGTTCGGACGGTGCAAAAGCCTAGGGCCAAGCGGTTCGGTCCTGCACGGCGGGCTCCCGAAACGGGGAGTGTCGTGGCAAATCACCCGTGTTCGGCCCCCGGTCAGTTCGCGGCTGTGGTGAGGTAGGCGGTCAGCGCGTCTGCAATGCCCTGGGCGGCCTGCTGGCGCCACTGAGGGTCCGTCATCCGCTTGGCATCGCCCGAGTTTCGCATGTTGCCGCACTCGATGAACACCTTCGGCACCTTGGAAAGGTTGAGGCCACCGAGGTCGCTGCGAGTGTCCAGACCCTGTTCACCGATGTAGTCGGCGTACGGTTCGCCGGTGGCCGCCTTGAAGTGCTCGCGCAGCAGCAGACCGAGCCGGCGGGACGGGGCGACGATCGCGCCGGTGTCCGCCTTTCCGGCCTTCACCTGGGCCGGCATGATCACGTGGAACCCCTGGCTGTTGGCCGGCGCTCCGTCACCGTGCACGGAGACCGCAGCGTCCACCTTGCCCTCGTTGCCGATCCCGGCCCGCTCGTCGATGCACGGCCCCCACGGGCGGTCGCCGTCCTGGGTGAACAGCACCTTGGCGCCGCGCTCCTCCAGTACGGTGCGGGCCCGCCGGGAGACGTCCAGCGAGTACTCGGCCTCGCTGTAGCCCGCATTGGTCGAGGTGCCGGTGGTGTCGCACTCCTTGCGGCCGTTGCCGATGTCCACCTGGCGGTTGATCTCGGTGGTGTGCTTGCCGTTGCCGGGGTTGTGCCCGGCGTCCAGCAGCACCGTACGGCCCGTCAGGGGGCGTGCGGCGGCGGCGCTCCCGGGGGTGGCGGACGGCGTGGCAGAGGTGGACGGCGCCGCGGTGGGCCAGAAGCTGGGCAGTACCGGCAGCTCCTCCGCCGAGGAGGCGGCGGCCGGGCGCGCAGCGGCGTCCGCGCCGGAGGATCCCGGCCCCGCGCAGCTCACTGCGCAGAGCGGCAGGGCGGCGCAGGCCAGCGCGGACAGACGGAGCAGCGGGGAGCGACGCGGGGCGCCGGGGCGCCGGTCGATGGTGCCGGTCACGGGTGGTTCAGATCCTGTCCCAGGTACGGGCCGTCAGGCCGAAGGTGTTGGCCAGTGAGTTCCACTTCGCCACGAAGTCCTTCTTCGCCTGGGTCGCCTGCGGGTTGAGCTCGTTGGCCCGCTTCAGGTCGGCGCCGCCGGGGGCGCTGCCGTTGCTGCAGCCCTGACTGCCGACGTTACGGGCCCAGGCCGCGTAGGCCCGGTCGACGTCGCCGGAGGTCTGCCAGGCGGTTTTCAGCAGCGCGACCGCCTCGACACCGGCGGGCAGGTCGCCGAAGTCCAGCTTGGCCAGGTCGGCCACCAGTTGGTCGCGCTGGGTCGCCCCGGTCTCGAAGACCTCGACGGCGCCGGTGATCTCGGCCTTGCCCGGGCAGCTGTTCACCTTCGCCACCGCGTTGCCGATCGGTGCCTTGGCGTCCTCGCCCCGGGCCAGCAGCGCGTCCAGCGCCTTGGCCTGGGCCTCCGCCTGCGGTCCGTTCGACGAACCGGCGGACGGGGAGGGCGAGTTGCCGCCCGAGGGCGGGGCGGCCGGGGTGCTCTGGGTCGGAGCCGGCTGCGGTGCGCCGGAGGGGGAGGCGGTGGCTCCGGTCGTGGCCTGGTTCGACGGTTCGTCACCGTTGCGGACCGCCCAGGCCACCCCGACGCCGACCACCACGACCAGCACCACGCCGATCGCGACCAGCAGCGGGACCCGGCGGCGCGGCTCGTGTTCGGGGACGTCCTCGTACTCGGGGTACGGCCGCTGCGGGGCGGGCGGCTGGTAGCCGGGGAAGGTGCCGGTCGGCTGCGGCTGCTGACCCGGGAAGGCGCCGGTCGGCTGCGGGCCGGGGAACGCGCCGGGCTGCTGATGCGGCAGCGGCGGCTGGGGCGGCTGTGCGCCGGGGAAGCCGCCGACCGGGGCGGGCGGCGGGAATCCGTACCCGGAGGGCGGAGCCGGGGGGCCGCCGAACGGCGGTGGCGGCGGGGCGGCCGGGCCGGGCTGCGGGAGGTACGGGCGGGCGCCGAGCGGCGGGCCGTGGTCGCCGACGGCGCCGGGCTGGGGCGGCTGCGGGTACCCCTGCTGGGCCTGCGGCGGGTACGCCTGCGGGGCCTGTGGCGGGGCGAGCGGGAAGATCTCGGTGTGCTGGTCGTCGCGGGCCGGCTGTGGTGCGGCCGGCTGCGGTGCGGGCGCCGGGCGGACCCAGCCACCGGCGCCCCCGCGCGCGGTCGGGTCCCACACCGCGGGTGCGGTGTTGTCCTGCTCGGTCATGCCTGGCCTCGCCCCCGCTGTGGTGTGGTGCGTCCTGGGTTCACGTCGCCCGGTCGTTCGGCGACACCGTACCGGCAGTTTCCGGGCGCACCAACGGCGGCCACCCGGTCGACCCGGCACGTGGGATGACGTTAGAGCATCCCGGAAGGTGCCCGCAGGACCATGACGATCTTCGGGTGTCGGCCGGGCGGCAGCCCTCAGCGGCGGCGCAGCACCCGCAGCGAGCCGGTGACCGAGACCTCTTCGAAGCCCTCGGCGAGCGCGCGCAGGTAGACCCGGTACGGGGCCTGGCCGCCGTCGGCGGGGTCGGGGAAGACGTCGTGGATCACCAGCAGGCCCTGCTCGGCCAGGTGCGGGGCCCAGCCCTGGTAGTCGCCGGTGGCGTGCTCGTCGGTGTGGCCACCGTCGATGAAGACCAACGCCAGCTGCCCGCCCCAGACGGCGGCGATCTGTGGCGAGCGGCCGACCAGGGCGACCACGTGGTCCTCCAGACCTGCCTGGAAGAGGGTGCGGCGGAAGGTCGGCAGGGTGTCCATCAGCCCGACCGCCGGGTCGACCAGCTCCGGGTCGTGGTACTCCCAGCCGGGCTGCTGCTCCTCGGAGCCGCGGTGGTGATCCACCGTCAGGGCGACCGTCCCGGTGGCCCGGGCCGCGTCGGCCAGCAGGATCGCCGAGCGTCCGCAGTAGCTGCCGATCTCCAGCAGCGGCAGGCCGGTGGCGGTGGCGGCCCGGTGCGCGGCGGCGTACAGGGCGAGACCCTCGTCCACCGGCATGAAGCCGGTTGCCGACTCGAAGGCCGTGAGCACCCCGGGGGCCGGGCGGGCGTCCGTCATCGTGCTGCTCCTGTTCGCGGGGCCGGTCTGTCTCTGGACCCTACTGGACGGTAGGAGGGGTTCCCGCAGGCCGGGGGATGGGGTATATCTGGACGCGTTTCTGGAACCCGTTCTAGATGAAGGCCCGCGGAGTGGTTCAGTAGGCTGCTCCGATCCACAGGCGAACCCCGGGAGCAAGCCACATGCGCGCAGCGATCCTGCACGAGATCGGCCAGGACACACTCGAGGTCCGCGACGACGTCGAGGCGGTCGGCTTCGGTCCCGGCAAGGTCCGGGTCCGGCTCCGGGCCGCCAGCCTGTGCCACTCGGACCTGTCCGCGATGAGCGGCGTGCTGCCGCAGCCCGCGCCGTTCGTGCCCGGCCACGAGGGTGCCGGCGACGTGGTCGAGACCGGCGAGGGCGTCACCGGTGTCGCGGTCGGCGACCGGGTGGTGCTCTGCTGGATGCCGCCCTGCGGCAGCTGCCCGCACTGCCGCCGTGGTCAGGGCCAGCTCTGCGTCGCCAGCCTGCGCCGGCTCGGCTCGGCCGGCTTCCGGCAGGGCGGGACCGACGGGACCGACGTCTTCGGGTTCTACAGCACCGGCACCTTCGCCGAGGAGCTGGTGGTGCCCGCCGACAGCGTGATCGTGCTGCCCGCCGACATGCCGTACGAGCTCGCCGCGCTGATCGGCTGCGGGGTGACCACCGGCCTCGGCGCGGCGATCAACACCGCCCGGGTGGAGCCCGGCAGTTCGGTCGCCGTGATCGGTGCGGGCGGGGTCGGCATCGCGGCCGTCCAGGGCGCCCGGATCTGCGGTGCGGCCCGGATCACCGTGGTCGACCCGGTGGAGTCCCGCCGGACCCGGGCGCTCGGCTTCGGCGCCACCGACGCGGTCGCCCCGGAGGGGCTGAAGGGTGCGGCGAAGAGCGTGGAGGGCGGCGGCTACGACTACGTCTTCGAGGCGGTCGGCCGCTCGGCCACCGTACGGGCGGCGTACGACGCGGCCCGGCGCGGTGGTGCGGTGGTGGTGATCGGCGCCGGTGCGCAGGACGACCTGGTGCAGTTCAGCATGGGCGAGCTGTTCTTCAACGAGAAGCGCCTGCTGCCCTCGATGTACGGCGGCGGGGACGTCCGGCGGACCACCGCCCGGGCGATCGAGCTCTGGCGGGCCGGGCGGCTGGACCTGGCGGGCATGATCACCCACCGGGTCGGGCTGGCCGAGGTGAACGAGGCGATCGCCCAGATGCGCAGCGGCGAGGCGCTGCGCACCGTCATCTCGCTGGGCTGACGGCTGACGGTCCGGTACACCCGCTGCCCGCGGGTGCCGGACCGTCAGCCGACGGACTGCTCAGCGGCGGTGACGGCCGTGCGGGTCCGCGTCCGGCCGGTCGTCGGGGGCGGTGTCGCCCCGGTGGCGGCCGTGCAGGGCGCTCTCGGACCGGTCCGTGTCGGAGGCGGGGCCGGTGCCGTCGTGCCGGGTGGTGTCGGTGCGGGTCTCGGACATGTCGTTACTTCTCCGTGCGAGGGTGCGATTCTCAAGGGATACGCGAGTCACCATATCCAGCGATTCGTGCGCTTACCCCTTGACACGATCACGGCCCGGGCACGATTGACAGTCCGTCCGGCTGCGGCAGTGTCGCGGCGAGCCAGTGGCCGACCAGCTCGCGGTAGAGCGGGGAGAGCACCTGGAGGTCGCCGTGACGGGCGGTCAGCCCCCGGCCCGCGTCGAGCAGGAGTACCCGGTCGGCCCGCAGGGCGGAGCCGATCCGGTGGGCGATCACCACCAGCGTGCCGGGGCGGGCGGCGAAGGCGGCCTCGGCCACCGCCTCGGCCTGGGCGTCCAGATGGCAGGTCGCCTCGTCCAGCACCACCACGGGCGCGGGGGAGAGATAGGTCCGGACCAGGGCGAGCAGTTGGCGCTCCCCGGCCGAGAGCGTGGCCGGGTCGGGTAGCTCGGCCGCCGGGCCGCCGAGCTGATCCAGCAGCTCCGAAGCGCCCAACAGCTCGGCAGTCTCGGTGAGTTGACGGTCGGTGGCGTCCGGGCGGAGCCAGCGCAGGTTCTCCCCGACGGTGCCGGTGAACAGGTACGCCTCCTGCGGGAGCAGTGCCACCAGCCCGGCTCTGGCCTGGTCCGGCAGGGTGTGCGGGGCGGTTCCGCCGACGGTCACGGTGCCCTGCTGGGGCGGGGCCAGCCCGGCCAGCAGGGCGGCCAGGGTGGACTTGCCCGCACCGCTCGGGCCGACCACGGCGAGGTGTTCGCCCGGCGCCAGGGCCAGGTCGAGGGCGCTGAACACGGGCTCGGCGGCCGCGCCGTGGGTGTGGTGCAGCCCGTGCACCCGGACTTGCCCGCCCGAGGGGGGCTCCTGCCCCGAGGCCGGCCGGTCGGGCGGGTCGGGCGGGTCGGGCAGCGAGGCCAGCCGGTCGAGCACCACGGCGAGCTCCAGCAGCCAGCTGCCGACCATGCCCGCCAGGCTGCGGACGGCCGGCTCGAGCTGCTGCACCAAGTAGGCGGCCACACCGAGCAGCTGACCAGTGGTCAGCTGCTGGTGGTCGACCAGCCAGGGTGCGGCCGCGACCACCAGCAGCAGCGGCAGCCGGCCGCCGACCGCCACCGTGAGGGTGCGGAGCGCGGCGGCCCGGCCGAGCGCGCGGACCGCCGCGCCCTGGGCCAGTACGGCGGCACCCACCGAATGCTCCACCCGGGCCTGCGCCCCGCAGGCGGTGATGTCCCGGACTCCCGCGAAGGCGAGCCCCGCCTCGGCGGCCACCCGTTCGTCGGCCAGCACCACCGCGCGCTGACGGTCCACCAGCGGGCCGAGCAGCCGGGCGAACAGCAGACCGCCGAGCAGCAGTGGCGGCAGCACCAGCGGCAGGGTGACCGGGGCGAGCACGGCGAGGCCGAGCACGGCCGCCAGTACGGTGATGCCCACGCTGCGCAGCGTACGCAGCAGGGTGGCCGTCAACTGCCGGGCGGACTCCACCTGTTCGGTCAGCCTGGCGACCTCGGCGGGGCCGTCGCCGGTCGGTTCGGCCCGGCCCAGGGCGCTGCGCACCACCCGGCGGACCAGTGCGTCCCGCAGGGGCTCCACCACCGCCGCCACGTACGGGAAGACGGCCCGGGCCGCGTACGCGCGGACCCCGACGGCGGCGGCGAAGGCGGCCAGCCAGGCGAAGCCGACGGCGGGGCGGCCGGCCAGGAAGCCCCGGTCGGTGGCGGCGGCGATCAGCAGGCCGGAGAGCAGCGAGGGCAGCGCCTCCACCGCCGACCAGACCAGCACCCGGACCAAGGCGGGCCTGGTGGTGGCGAGTTGGTCCCATAGCAGGATCCAGCCGGGCGAGCGGGTCACGAGGCGCTCCTCGGGGCGGGGACGGGAGCGGGGGCGGAGACGGCAGCCAGCGCGGCGCGGTAGTCCGGCTCCTTGACCAGGGTGGCGTGCGGGGCCAGCGCGCGCAGCCGGCCGCCGTCCAGCCAGGCGACCAGGTCGGCGCGGGCGGCGGCACCCGGGCGGTGGGCGACCACCAGCCTGGTCCGGCCCGCGGTGGCGCGGGCCAGGGCCTCGGTCACCTGGTGCTCGGTGGCCAGGTCCAGGCTGGAGGTGGCGTCGTCCAGGATCATTACCCGGGGCCGCTGGGCGAGCAGTCTGGCCAGCCCGAGTCGCTGCAACTCGCCGCCGGACAGTCGGAGTTCGGCGGTCGGAGTGCGCTCGCCGAGCGGCAGCCGGGCCAGGAAGCCGTCGGCCCGGGCCGCCCGGGTCTGCGTGGCGTCCGCACCCTCCAGCGCCTCGCCCACGGTGGCGCCGACCAGCACCGGGCGCTCGAAGGCGTACCCGACGGCCAGTCGCCGCTGCTCGGGGGTGAGTTCGGCGAGCGGAACGCCGTCGACCAGGACCAGTCCGCGGTCGGGAGCGCGGAGCCCGCCCGCGACGGCGGCGAGCAGCGACTTGCCGGAGCCGGACCGGCCGACCAGCGCGACCGTCCGGCCGCCCGGGACGGTGAGGTCCAGCGGGCCGAGCAGGCCCTCGACACTCACCCCGATCAGGGTCAACTCGCCCGGCCCGGCCGGGAGATCGCGACCGCCCGGCGGTGGTGCCGGGAGCGCGAGCAGCTCGGCCACCCGATCCCGCCCGGCCCGGGCGTGCGCCACCCCGGCCAGCGCCTCGACCTGCTCGAAGAAGCCAAGACCGAGCGCGGCCCAGCCGGCTGCAGCGGCCAGTTCGCCGGGGCGCAGCGTCCCGTTCGAGAGTTGCAGGCCCGTGGTGCTCAGCACGCTCAGTTCGACCAGTGCGACCAGCAGGGTGGCCTGCCAGACCGTCCGGCGCTGGGTCTGCCAGAGGGCGTGCCCGGCCTCGGCGAGCCGGGGGAGCGGGGCCAGCACCCGTGTGGTCTCGGCCTCCCGGGCCCCGGCGGCGTGGATGCTGCGCAGCCCGGCCAGTGCGCCGGTCAGCCGGGTCGCCAGCTCGGACTGCACCTGCTGGTAGCGGGTGAACGCCTGGGCCGCGTCGCGCAGGAACAGCCGGATCAGCACCACCCCGGGCAGCACCCCGGCGAAGAACGCGGCGGCCAGCCAGGGCGAGAGCAGCGCCAGGCCGAGCACGGCCCCCAGTGAGGTGAGCAGCGCGGTGGCGGCGGTGATCCGGGACGGCAGTGCGCCACCGGCGTCGGCGGCCGAGCCGACCAGCCGGGCGGTCAGGTCACCGGTGGCCGGTCCGCCAGGGACGGGGCCCCGGTCCAGCACCCGGCGGAGCAGGCGCAGCCGCAGGCCGACCGTGGTGTCGGCGGCCACCGCAGGGCCGGCCAGCGTGGCGAACGCCCCCGCCAGCGCGCCGACCAGCAGCACCGCGGCGAGCGGCAGAGCGGACCCGCCGTCGATCGCGCCGCCCACCGCGCCGGGCAGCGCGAGGGTCGCGGCCGCCTCGACCGGTACGGCCACCGAGAGCACGATCACCCAGCCGCGCATGGCACTGCCACCTCCTGTGGGGGTACGTACGGCCGGAGCCGTGCGAACTGCCGACCTACTAGCTGATGGTGAAGATCAGGCAGGTCAGGATCAGACAGGTGAACTGGCAGCCGCCGCCGTGTCCGCCCAGCTCGACGGCCTCGGTCTCCGGCAGGTCCTGCAGAGCGGCCAGGTCGGTCTCGAAGTTCTCCATGGTGGGTCCTCCCCTTGATGGTCCGTCACCCGCACCGTGCGGGTGACGTCGCCCCTGGCCCGGKCGGGCCAGGGAAGTCTGTGAGTGCCTCAGCGAGGCTCTAGGTGGGCCGGCCGGTGCGCAGGAAGGCGGCCAGCAGCTCGTGCAGCACGGCCGCGCCCTCCTCGGCGAGCACCTCGTGCCCGGCCCCGGCGGCCTCGACGTAGCGGAAGTCCGACCCCTCCGCCCGCCCCAGCCGCAGCAACTCGTGCCGTAGCGCCCGGGACTGACTGACCGGCACCACCTCGTCCCGGTCGCCGTGCAGGATCAGCAGCGGCGTGCCGATCCGGTGCGCCAGCTGGAGCACGTCCCGGGGGCCGCGCTGGTCGTCGATCGGATCGCCGCCGCCCAGCCGGGTGGTGAGCGCCCGGACCGGAGCGGCCGCCTCGGCCAGCAGCCGGGCACCGGACAGGAACGGGGCCACCACCGCACACCGGGTGACCTGCCCGGACGGCGCATGGGCGGCAGCCAGCAGAGCCAGGAAGGCGCCGTAGCTGACCCCGAACAGCGCGGGCGGCTCCAGCCCGAGCGCCGTCCGCTGGCCCGCCACACCCTCCAGCAGGTGCAGCACGTCGGCCAGGTCGGGACCACCCCAGGCACCCCGGACGGCCATCGCGTGCTCGGTCCCGTACCCGGTGGAGCCGCGCTGATTGGGTGCCAGCACCGCCAGGCCCTCGGCCGCCATCCGCTGCAGCGCCGGGTCGAACTCCAGCCGCCAGGCGTCGGCGGGGCCGCCGTGCAGCGCCAGCACCAGGTGCGGAGCGCTCAGCCAGGCGTCGCCGCCGTAGACCACCGCCTCGATCGGCCCGGCGGGACCGGCCAGTTCGAGACTCTGGGCGGAGTGCCAGCGGCCGCCGTCACCGGGGCCGGTGCTGCCGTCCAGCCGCCAGCCGGCCGGGCCACCGGTGGCCCAACTCGGCTGCGCAGGACGGTCGCTGCCACCGCCCAGCGGGGCCAGCTGCAGCGGTAGCGGTACGGCCGCCGCGTGGGCCGGCTGCCCGCGTTCCACCAGGACGTCCACATCGATGGTGGCCAGCGCGGCGGGGTGGTCGGGAGCGGAGTACGGCATCCGCAGGCCCGCCGCCGACCAGTGACCGACCGCGCCGAGTCGCCCGGGCGGTACGGGAAGCGCGGTGAGCCGACTGAGCTCCGGGTGCCAGAGCGTCAGAGCGGAGGAGACGCCGTGGTCGACCTGCAGGACCACCCGTCGGCCGTCAGGCCCCCCGGAGTGCCGGTCGAGCGCGATCGGTCGGAGGAAGACGCCGGGTACGTGCAGGCACTCGGGGAACCGCAGCGGCTCCCGTCCGCCGAGCAGACCCCAGCCGAGCCGGTCGGTGCCGGTGGCATCGCTGCGCACCATCGCGAACCGGGTGTCCGGGTCGTACAGCGCCAGCCGGTCGCTGCTCTGCTCGCCGATCTCCAACAGTGGTGTGACCTGGCCGAGTTCGAGATCGAGGACCACCGTACGGACCTTGCCCCGGTGCACCCGGTCCAGGGCCAGCAGCCGGCCGCTGTGGTCCAGCCAGACCCCGCCACCGTGCAGGCCGGGCAGCTCGGCGACCTCTATCGGCGCCGTGCCGTCGGCCGGGACCAGCCAGACCGTGGTCACCGGCTGGGTGTCGGTGCCGAGCGCGACCGCGACCGGGGCACCGGCCGGCCGGTSCCCGCCGGGCATCGCCAGCAGTCGCAGGCCGGGACGCCGGAGGGTGGCCAACTCCTGCTCGAAAGTGGGGTGTTCGGCGGTCGGTGCGGAGAGCAGCAGCAGGGTGTGCCGGTCCCCGTCGTGGCGGCAGACCAGCACCTGGCCGTTCGGCAGGCTGATCAGCTGTGAGTGCAGGCTCTCCGAGCGGTTCCCCGGCAGCGGGAGCGCGGTCGGCTCGGCCGGGCCCTCGGCGGGCAGGCGCCAGCTCTCGGCGTACCAGCCGCCGTCCGCTCCGGCGGCCAGGCAGGCCGCGTGCGAGCCGTCGAGGGCGAAGGTGAAGCTCAGACGGCGCAGCGCCTGGGCGGTGGTGCGGGTGGCGGTGTTCATCCGGGCTCACCTCCTCGGGTCGGGGTCGGTCGGGGTCGGTCGGTCGGGCCTGGGCGTGGTCGGTCAGTGTTGGGCGGCGAGCGGCAGCGGGTCGAGCCAGAGCCGGGGGCCGCCGTACTGCAGGCGGAGCAGGAAGGCGAGCGGGCCCGAAGTGCCCGTCCCGTACGCGGGGGTGGAGCTCAGCCCGGTCTCGTCGGGCAGCACCAGCCGCCCGTCCTGCCGCACCGCGCGGGCCGCGATCAGAGCGGCCAACTCCTCGGCCCCGGTACGGAACTGCTGTTCGCCGGTGGCCACGGCCAGATCGAGCAGGTACTCGCCGTTCCCGGCCAGGCCGTGACAGGCACTCACCCCGCTGTGCCAGCGGGCGTCCAGCACCGCCTGCCCGGCGGCCAGCGCCAGCCGGTACGCGGTCTCGTCCCCGGTGGCCCGCCAGTACCGGACCAGGAAGCTGCCCACTCCGGAGGACCCGCTGCACCAGTGCGCCAGCCGTACGTGCGGCGGGTCGCCCGCGCTCTGCGGCCACCAGGCGCCGGCGCCGTCCTGACGGACCGTCGCGGCCAGCGTCCGGACCGCCTCCGCCGCACCGTCGAGGGCCTGCCGATCCTCGGCCGCCTCGGCGGTGGCCAGCAGGAAGGCCCCCACCCCGGCCACCCCGTGGGCGTAGCCGAGCTGGCCGGTCCCGGCGAAGACCGAGTCGAAGCCCTTCGGCACCGGCCAGGTCAGCCCGTACGGCTCCCGCTCGGCCGCCGCCAGCAGGGTAGCGGCGCAGTCGGCCGCCCGGTCCAGGTAGGTGTCGTCGCCGGTCGCGCGGTGCAGCCGCAGCTGCAGGAAGCCGGCTCCCGCCGCACCGTGGCAGACATCGGGATTGGGCCAGCGGATCGGCACCTCGCGGGCCAGCCTGACGGCCCGTTCGGCCAGTGCGCCATCGCCCAGCGCCTCGGCGGCGTCGAGCAACGCCCAGGCGGTACCGGACCGCCCGAAGTGCAGCCCCGGCAACACGGTCGGCTCGGCCGCCACCCGCCGCTCGATCCAGCCGGCCGCCAACGCCGCCGTCCCACCCGCAGGCAGCCCGACCGCCGTGGCCCGAGCCAGGAACGCCAGCACCCCGGCGGCCCCGTGCTGCACATTGCACGGATCGGTCAACTGCCCCCCGGGCACCGTCGGCCACAACCGATCCAGCCGCTCCGGTGTCGCGGAAGCTGCCAAATGACCCACGCCATCTACCACCAGGGGCTCGGGGAACTGCGACGCCAACCTCGGAGGCGTTGCACCCTGAGTAGAGGTCAGGAACGGTTCTGTGGGCGGAAGTTGCCTACGCTCCGGATCCTCCGAGCGAAGTTCAAGGATCACCGCCCCCAACCGCCGAGCCGTCTCCCCCTCCCGCCCCGCAGCCGCCAGCCACCCCTCCAACGACCTTTCCCCCGGCGGCAGCAACGGATCGTGCCCCGTCGCCAACAGGAAGAACAGCCCACCCAGCGCGTACAGATCAGCAGCGAACCCGGCCTGACACACCGCCACTTCCTGCTCGGGCGCCCGATACCCCGGCGTCCCGGCCGTCCCCACCGTCGCGCCCGCCGCCGCAGCCAGCTCCAGATCGACCAGCCGCAACGACCCGTCCGGCCGCACCATCACATTCCCCGGCGACAGATCCCGCAGCACCAACCCCCGCGCATGCACCTGCGCCACCAGCGAGACCAGCCCGAGCGCGACCCCCCGCGCCTCGTCCCACGGCACGTCCGGACTCCCGTCCCGCCGTAGCCGCCCCGCCACCCACGCCCCGAGCGCCACCCCGGGCACCCGCTCCTGGACCAGGTAGACCGCGTCCCCCTGCTCGATCAGGTCGATCACCCCCGGGGCCAGCTCCGCCCCGGCCAGCAGGCCGAGCAGCTCGGCCTCGTGCCGCAGCGCCGCCCGGGCGTCCGTACCGGACCGGTCCACCTCGATGTGGGCCCGGGCCTGTTTCACCACCACGTCGCCGCCGCCCTCGGTGTCCCGCCCGAGGAAGACCCCGCCCTTGGTGCCGTGCCGGACCGCCGCCGTCAGCGCGTACCTGCCCCCCAGCAGGACGCCCCCTGCGCGCCGTTCACCCGTGGTCGCTGTCGTCGACCCCCTCCCCTCGACGGGGTCGACCAGCCAGGGCGGACATCGGTAGCTCGCGGCCCGGACGTCCTCGACCCGGGTGCCGTCCGGCGCGTGCAGCATCGAGCGGTAGGCCCCGTCGTTGCCCAGCTCGGCGCGGCGGGTGAAGACCCCGTACCGGTAGTGCACCCGGCTGCCGGGGGCGTACGGACGGTCGGAGAGCACCGAGGGGCCGGGGAATTCGGCCGTGGCCAGGTGTAATTCGGCGGCCAGCCGACGGAACTGCTCGTCGTCCGCCGGATAGACCGTGATGAATTTCCCGGCCGAGCCGCGTTCGCTGTTCCGGGAATTGACCTGGTGGAGCTTTTCCAGGTCGCCGGCGAACTTGAACACACAGGCGTCCCCGGCGATCACCCCGGCCACTGCGGCGAGCACCGCCGAGGCCGCTTCGCCCGCCGCGCTGATGTGCAGCTTCCACCCCTGCTCGGGAGTGGTCACCCCGGCCGGCCGGGCCGTGCACCAGAGCGCCTCGGCGGTGAACTCCCAGTCACCGCCGCCTCCCCGGCGCCCGGTGCCGGCCACGGCGGCCCGGGCCACCTCCGCCAGCGAGCCGTCGACAGCCGGCCCGACGTCGACCGACGTCGTCCCCCCGGCCGTGCGCAGTGGTGTGCCCGCCCCCATCTGCTCCACACCCCTTCTCTCTCGCAGCATCGGTTTTCACGGACGTCCGGAAATTCACCCCGACCGCACCGCCGGTGCAATTCGACGGTGCGCCCACAAGCCCCGGTCGGGGTAACTCCCGTTCGCAACACCGAAGTTACTTTCGGTGGCCGACCGACTCAACGTGGAACGGGTCACTTCACTCGTAAGGGTGATCTCGAATCGTTTTCGAATGCGGGCGACCGGGGCGATGTGACCAGCACCCGCCCGCCGAGGGCGGCTCGTTCCGCTCCCGTTCACCTCGCACTGCCTCCGCACGCCGGTTGACGGGCAGCAGTACGGTCGGCCCGGCCCCGCTCCCACGGTTGGCCCGCAGCGCCCGGGGCCGGGGGAGCCGCCCGCGCGCGGTAGTCTCGACAGGTGCCGAAACTGTCCGACGTCATCAACGCGCTCGAAGAGCTGTACCCACCGAGGTGGGCCGAGTCCTGGGATGCCGTGGGCCTGGTGTGCGGCGATCCCGAGGCCGAGGTCGGCCGGGTGCTGTTCGCCGTCGACCCGGTGCAGACCGTGGTGGACGAGGCCGTCGAGTGGGGTGCGGACCTGGTGGTCACCCACCACCCCCTCTATCTGCGCGGGGTCACCAGCGTCGCGGCCACCGGCTTCAAGGGCCGGGTGGTGCACGAGCTGATCCGGGCCGGGATCGGGCTGCACGTCGCGCACACCAACGCCGACCATGCCGACCCGGGCGTCTCCGACGCCCTCGCCGAGGCCGTCGGCCTGCGGGTGCTCGGGCCGCTGATCGCCGACCCGACCGACCCGGCGGGCCGCCGGGGCACCGGCCGGATCGGCCTGCTCGAACCGCCGCTCACCCTCACCGCCTTCGCCGCCCGGGTGGCCGCCGGGCTGCCCGCCACGGCCACCGGGGTCCGGGTGGCCGGGGACGGCGACCGGGTGATCACCCGGGTCGCGGTCTGCGGCGGCTCGGGCGACAGCTTCCTCGCCGAGGTCCGGGCCGCCGGGGTGGACGCCTACGTCACCGCCGACCTGCGGCACCACCCGGCCTCGGAGGCCACCGAGGCCGGAACGGTCGCGCTGCTGGACGCCGCGCACTGGGCCACCGAGTGGCCCTGGCTGCGGCTGGCCGAGCGCGGCCTGACCGAGGCGGCCGCCGCGCACGGCTGGCAGCTGGAGACCAAGGTCTCGCACCGGGTCACCGACCCGTGGACCGCGCACGCCCCGATGAACCCCTAGCTTCGCCAGAAGCCACCGCCGACCGACTTGCTGACAGACAAAAAAACAGGAGCCCCCGCCTTGAACGCCGCGCCCGCCGACCAGATCCGCCTGCTCGACCTCCAGGCCCTCGACTCCCGCCTCGACCAGCTGGCCCACCGGCGCCGCAGCCTGCCCGAGCACGCCGAGATCGACAAGGCCACCGCCGACCACACCGCCCTCAAGGACCTGGTGATCGCCGCCCAGGCCCAGCTCGGCGACACCGAGCGCGAGCTGACCAAGGCCGAGGGCGACGTCGAGCAGGTCCGTGCCAGGACCGCCCGCAACCAGCAGCGGCTGGACTCCGGCGCCGTCGGCTCGCCGCGTGACCTGGAGAACCTCCAGCACGAGGTCGGCTCGCTGGCGAAGCGTCAGTCCGACCTGGAGGACGTCGTCCTGGAGGTCATGGAGCGGCTCGAGTCCGCGCAGACCCGGGTGACCGAACTGTCGGCCCGTCTCGATCACTCCACCGTGGTGCTCAAGGAGGCCGAGGAGCGCCGGGACGCCTCCTTCGCCGAGATCGACGCCGACGCGGAGAAGGTCAAGCGGGACCGCGAGGCCGTCGCCACCGTGCTGCCGGCCGACCTGATCAAGCTCTACACCCGGCTGCGCGAGCAGCAGGGCGGCGTCGGCGCGGCCCGGCTGTTCCAGCGCCGCTGCGAGGGCTGCCGGGTCGAGTTCGCCGCCGCCGACCTGAACAGCATCAAGGCCGAGGCCAAGGACGCCGTGGTCCGCTGCGAGAACTGCGGCCGGATCCTGGTGCGTACCGCCGAGTCGGGCGTCTGATCCGATGGCCGGGCGGAGGTTCATCGTCGAGGCGGACGGGGGCTCCCGGGGCAACCCGGGCCCGGCCGGCTACGGCGCGGTGGTCCGGGACGGGGACACCGGCCAGATCATCGCCGAGGCGGCCGAGTTCATCGGGCGCGCGACCAACAACGTGGCCGAGTACAAGGGCCTGATCGCGGGCCTGCGGGCGGCGCACGGACTGGACCCCGACGCCCGGGTGGACGTCCGGATGGACTCCAAGCTGGTGGTCGAGCAGATGTCGGGGCGCTGGAAGATCAAGCACCCCGACATGCAGCCGCTGGCCGCCGAGGCGGCCACCGTGCTGCCGCGCTCCCAGGTGAAGTACAGCTGGATCCCGCGCGAGCAGAACAAGGACGCGGACCGGCTGGCCAACGAGGCGATGGACGCGGGCAAGGCCGGCCGCCAGTGGGAGCCCAAGGTCCGTCCGGTCGCCCCGGTGGACGAGCCGCTGCCCGCACCCGCCGCACCGAAGGCGGGCTGGGCGGGCCCGGCCGACCTCGGTACGCCGACCACCTTCGTGCTGCTCCGGCACGGCGAGACCCACCTCACCCCGGAGAAGCGTTTCTCCGGCAGCGGCGGCTCCGACCCTGCGCTCTCCGAGAAGGGCCTCTGGCAGGCCGCCCGGGCCGCCGAGTCACTGGCCGCCCGGGGCACCGTCCAAGCCATCGTCAGTTCGCCGATGCAGCGCACCCGGCAGACCGCCGAAGCGGTCGCCGTCCGGCTCGGCCTGGAGGTCCGGTTCGAGGAGGGCCTGCGCGAGCTGGACTTCGGCGACTGGGAGGGGCTGACCTTCGCCGAGGTGCAGGAGCGCCACCCCGACGACCTGGCGGCCTGGCTCGGCTCGGCCAAGGCCAAGCCGACCGGCAGCACCGAGAGCTTCACCACCCTCACCCACCGGGCGGGGGTGGCCCGGGACAAGATCCTGGCCAGGCACTCGGGCAAGACGGTCCTGGTGGTCTCGCACGTCAGCCCGATCAAGACCCTGGTCCGGCTCGCCCTCGGGGCCCCGCCGGACTCGCTCTACCGGATGGAGCTCTCGGCGGCCTCGTTCTGCGCGGTGCAGTACTACGCGGACGGCAACGCCTCGCTCCGGCTGCTGAACGACACCTCGCACCTGCGCTGACGCCCTCCCGGGTAGCACGCTCCCCGGGAGCCGCTACTCCCCGGTGCTGCCGTCGATCAGCTCCCGGAGCAGGTCGGCGTGGCCGTTGTGCCGGGCGTACTCCTCGATCATGTGGGTGAGCACGTAGCGCAGCGAGTACGGCTGCCCATCCTCGGCGTACGTCGCGGTGTCCAGCGACCCGACCCCGGCCACCACCGCGCGGGCCTGCTCGCAGACCTCCCGCCAGACCGCGAAGGCCCGCTCCGGGTCGGCCTCCGCCACCTCGAACTCGGCGTGCGAGCCGTCCGGCAGGCGCCCCCAGTAACTCCGTACGCCCTGGTCGGCGACCACGTTGAGGAACCAGCTGCGCTCCACGTCGGCCAGGTGCCTGACCAGCCCGAGCAGCGACATCGCCGACGGCGGCACGGCCCGGGTGCGCAGCTGATCGGGTGTCAGACCCGCGCACTTCATCATCAGGGTCTGCCGCTGGTAGTCCAGGAACTCGGTCAGCGAGGCGCGCTCGTCGGCCACCCGGGACGGTTCGGTCCTGCTCTGCTCATCCATCGGATGATCATCCCAGCACCGCCCCGGCCCGGTGCGGGTATTCCGACCTGCGGACTTCAGTGGATCTCGGTTACCACCACGTCGAGCTGCCACGCCTTGCGCGCGGACCCCTCGGCGGAGACCTCGACCCGGTAGCCGAGCCCGGCCAGCGCATCCACCAGCTCGCCCGGCGAGCCGGGCTCGAGACCGGCGTTCAGCAGGTCGCGGACCAGTCGGCCCTTGGTCGCCTTGTTGAAGTGGCTCACCACCGAGCGCTTCAGCTCGCCGTCCACCTCGCGCTCCTGGAGCACCCGCACGGTCGCGGTCCGGGCCGCGGTCTCGCCGGCCGGCTTCCAGGCCGCCGCGTACGCGGCACTCCGCAGGTCCAGCACCAGCCCTCGGCCCGCCACCGCCGGCAGCACCTCGGCCATCTCGCGCCGCCAGTACGCCCCGAGCGCCCCGAGCGGAGGAAGTTTCACGCCCATCGAGCACCGGTACGGCGGGATCCGGTCACCGACCCGCACCGCCCCCCACAGCCCGGAGAAGACCAGCAGCGAGCGTTCGGCCAGCGCGTACGCGGCCTCGTCCAGCTTCGCCAGCCCGAGCGCGTCGAACAGCACCCCGGTGTACACCTCGCCCGCAGGCAGCGCCCCGGCCGTCCGCAGCCCGGCGTTCTTCGCCACCTCGCCGCGCAGCCCCTCGCTCAGCCCGAGCACCCCGCGCGCCGTCTCCGCGTCCCCGGCACAGAGCCCGACCAGCGCCTCGAACACCGCCCGCCGCCCCGCCGTCAGCCCCGGCAGCGACAGCTCCTCCAGCGCCAGCGGCTCCCCGGCCTCCGCAGCAGCCTTCCCCTCCGACGGCGGCAACAGCACCAGCACGACGACACCCCTTCAACTTCAACACTCTGTGGCAACGAACGCTCCCACTGTACGTGCCGCCCGGTCCGACGGGCCGTCAGCTCCCGGCGGCCGTACGCTGCCAGCATGCCGCGTCAACAGCTGAGGATCAGGGCCGCCGACACCGCTCGGATCAACCGCGAGCTGGTGGAGTTGCGGGAGGGGCTCGGGCTTCGGACCGACTGGCCCGCCGAGGTCTCGGCCGAGGCGGAGCGGACGGCCGGGGTGCCGAGACTGCCGGAGTTCGACGCCACCGACCTGGCCCTGTTCACCCTGGACCCGCCAGGTTCGACGGACCTGGACCAGGCGATGAGCCTCAGCCGCCGGGGGAGCGGCTACCGGGTGCACTACGCGATCGCCGACGTGGCCGCCTTCGTCCAGCCGGACGGGGCGATCGACACCGAGGCCCGGCGCCGGGTGCAGACCCTCTACTTCCCCGACACCCGGATCCCGCTGCACCCGCCCCGGCTCTCCGAGGCCGCCGCCAGCCTGCTGCCCGGTGAGCTGCGCCCCTCGCTGCTCTGGCAGCTCGACCTGGACGCCGACGGTTCGGTCCTGCTGGCCGACGTCCGCCGGGCGCTGGTCCGGTCCCGCCGCAGGCTCGACTACGAGGGCGTGCAGGGCGCGATCGACTCCGGCGGGGCCGACGAACAGCTCCGGCTGCTGGCCGAGATCGGCCGACTGCGGGAGGCCAGGGAGGCGGACCGAGGGGGCGTCAGCCTGCCGATCCCCGAGCAGGAGGTGGAACCGGCGGACGGCGGCTACCGGCTGGCGTACCGGGCACCGCGCCCCGCCGACGGCTGGAACGCCCAGATCTCGCTGCTCACCGGCATGGCCGCCGCCGAGCTGATGCTGGACGCCGGGGTCGGCCTGCTGCGCACCCTGCCCGCCGCCCCCTCGGCGGCGTACGACCGCCTCCGGCGCAGCGCGATGGCGCTGGAGGTGGACTGGCCGCAGGGCACCCCGTACCCCGAGCTGATCCGCTCGCTCGACCCGGGCCGCTCCAACCACGCCGCCTTCCTGAAGGAGTGCGCCGGGCTGCTGCGCGGCGCCGGGTACCACGCGTTCGACACCGCCCAGGGGGTCGCGCCGCCGGCCGACCCGGGGCACGCCGCGCTGGCGGCCCCGTACGCGCACTGCACCGCGCCGCTGCGCCGGCTGGCCGACCGGTACGCGCAGGAGATCTGCGTGGCGATCGCGGGCGGCACCGACATCCCGCACTGGGTGAGCGAGCAACTGCTCGGCGTCCCGGCCCTGATGGCGACCGGCGACCGCCGGGCCCACGAGGTGGAACGGGCCTGCGTCGACCTGGTCGAGGCCGAGCTGCTGCGCGGCCGGGAGGGCGAACGGTTCGACGCGGTGGTGATCGACGTCGACGAACGGCGGCCCGCCGCCGGCACCGTCCAGCTCAGGGAGCCGGCCGTGGTCGCCAGGTGCGAGGCGGACGGGGGCGCCCCGCTGCCGCTCGGCGAGCGGATCAAGGTCAGACTCACCCTCGCCGATCCGGGCACCCGGACCGTCCGCTTCGCCCTCGCCTGATGGGCACTCAGGGGGAGCTGGACCGCCGGGGGCGGTTGCTGGTGCTGGGCATCTGCTGCCTGAGCCTGTTCATCGTCGGGCTGGACAACACGGTGGTGAACATCGCGCTGCCCGCCATCCAGAGCGAGTTCGACGCGTCCGCCTCCGGTCTCCAGTGGATCATCGACGCCTACACCCTGGTGCTCGCCTCGCTGCTGATGCTCTCCGGCTCGGTCGCCGACCGGATCGGGCGGCGCCGGGTGTTCCGGGCCGGGCTGCTGGTCTTCGTGCTCGGCTCGCTGCTGTGCAGCCTGGCGCCCTCGCTGGGGTGGCTGGTGGCATTCCGCGCGGTCCAGGCGGTGGGCGGCTCGATGCTCAACCCGGTGGCCATGTCGATCATCACCAACACCTTCACCGACCCGCGCGAACGGGCCCAGGCGATCGGCGTCTGGGGCGGAGTGGTCGGCATCAGCATGGCGCTCGGCCCGCTGATCGGCGGCTTCCTGGTGGACAGCGCGGGCTGGCAGTCGATCTTCCTGATCAACGTCCCGATCGGCCTGATCGCCTGTCTGCTGACCTTCCGTCACGTCCCCGAGTCCCGGGCGCCGAAGCCCCGGCGGCTGGACCCGATCGGGCAGCTGCTGATGGTGCTGCTGCTCGGTGCCGGCACTGCCGTGATCATCGAGGGCCCGGGGCAGGGCTGGACCTCGCCGCTGATCCTCACCCTGGCGGCCGTCGCCCTCGTCGCCCTGCTCGCACTGCCCTGGTGGGAGCGGCGGGTGCCCGAGCCGCTGATCGACCTGCGGTTCTTCCGCAGCGCCCCGTTCACCGGCGCCACCGTCACGGCGGTCTGCGCGTTCGCCGCGCTCGGCGGCTTCCTCTTCGTCAACACCCTCTACCTGCAGAACGTCCGTGGCTACAGCCCGGTCGAGGCCGGGCTCTGGACCCTCCCGATGGCCGGACTGACCCTGGTCGCCGCCCCGTTCTCCGGCCGGATCGTCGGGCGGTACGGGCCCCGGTACCCGCTGCTCGGCGCGGGCGCGGCGCTGGCCGCCAGCGGGCTGCTGCTCACCCGGCTCGAAGCCGACTCGTCCGCCGGTCTGCTGCTCACCGCGTACGCGCTGTTCGGTCTCGGCTTCGGCCTGGTCAACGCCCCGATCACGAACGCCGCCGTCTCCGGCATGCCGCTCGCCCAGGCCGGGGTGGCCGCCGCCGTCGCCTCGACCAGCCGTCAGATCGGGCAGTCGCTCGGCGTCGCGGTGATCGGCACCGTGGTGACCAGCGCCGTCACCGCCACCGTCGGCCTCCCGGCCGCCAGCCACGCGGGCTGGTGGATCGTCACAGGCCTCGGCCTGACCATCCTGCTGCTCGGCTGGGTCACCACCACCCCGTGGGCGGTCGGCACCGCCACCCGGGTGGGGGGGGCGGCAGGACTACGGTGCGGTCGGGGTGAAGCGCACCGGCAGGACTACGGTGCGGTCGGGGTGAAGCGCACCGGCAGGACTACGGTGCCGTCGGCGTGAAGTGCACCGGCAGGGCGGCCGGGCCCCGGGTGAACACGCCCTGCTCGGGCGGGAGTTCGACGTCCCGCAGTTCGAGGTCGGGCAGGGCGTCAAGCAGCAGGTTGGCGCCCACCTCCACCTCGGCCCTGGCCAGCAGTGCCCCGACGCAGAAGTGCCGGCCGAGCGCGAAGGAGAGGTGGTCGGCGGCGGCCGAGAAGGCGGTGGTCGCCGAGAGGTCGGTCCGGAACACGTCGAAGGTGTCGGGGTCGGCGAACCGCCGGTCGTCCCGGTTGGCGGAGGCGAGCAGCGCGGTCACCACACTGCCCGCCGGGATGGTCCCGCCCGCGATGGCCACGTCCTCGGTCGGGGTCCGCATGATCATGTGGACCGGCGGGGTGAACCGCAGCGTCTCCGCGAGGGCCATCGGGATCAGGTCACGGTCCGCCCCGACTGCGGCGAACTGCTCCGGGTGGGCCAGCAGGTTGCGGAACATGCCGCCGATCGCCTTGTCGGTGGTCTCGCCGCCGGCGGTCAGCAGCAGACTGCAGAACGCCTTGACTTCCTCGTCGGTCATCCGGGTGCCGTCGACCTCCGCCTCGCAGAGCGTGGACAGCAGGTCGTCGCCGGGGTGGGCCCGGCGCTCCTGGATGATCGGGATCAGGTAGGCGGCGAGCTCGTCGTGCGCCCGCAGCCCGGCGGCGGCCACCTCCGGGTCCTGGCTCAGATTGGCGGCGAAGGCGACGAAGGTGCTGTACCAGGCGTGGAAGCGGTCGTGCTCCTGCTTGTCCAGGCCGAGCATCTCCACGATGACGTTCACCGGGAAGTGGGTGGCGAAGTCGTGCACCAGATCGGCCGAACCGGCCTGGCGGAACCCGTCGACCAGTTCGCGGGCGTTCCGCTCGATCATCGGCATGAACCTGTCCCGCAGCGAGTTGCCCCGGAAGGCGGGCACCACCAGCGCGCGGTGCACCGCGTGCTCGCGGCCGCTCATCTGGAGGATCGTCCGGCCGTGCACCGGCTCGGCCTGCCAGATGTAGTTGTCACTGCTGAACACCGGTTCGCGGACGGCTCGTTGGACGTCCTGGTGGCGGGAGAGCAGATAGCTCCCGGTGCCCTCGTGCCAGAGCAGCGGGTAGTCGTCGCGCAGGACGCGATAGGTGGCGTACGGGTCCCGAGCGAAGTCGGGCGAGAGTATGTCGGGGGCCTGTCCGGATCTGGTCATGACGCTCCGTCCGTGGCAGTACGGTGACGGGCTGGCTCGGCAGGGTGCCCACGCTAGCGAGGGTGCGCCGCCGGGCGGTCGGCGCCCGGAGGGGAGCACCGGTGCACCCGACGGCGCGTGGACGTACTGAGCCTGTCCCGAGCGCGGTCCCCGACCGGCTACGATGACCAGTACGGCGGACGAGCCGGCCGGGCGGCCGCGTCGGGTCCTTTCGGGGGCTCGCCGAGGAACGTCCGGGCTCCACAGAGCAGGGTGGTGGGTAACGCCCACCCGGGGTGACCCGCGGGACAGTGCCACAGAGAACAGACCGCCTCCGGCCTCGGCCGGAGGTAAGGGTGAAACGGTGGTGTAAGAGACCACCAGCGACCGAGGTGACTCGGCCGGCTTGGTAAACCCCACCTGGAGCAAGGTCAAGATCGGCGCCTTCGGGCGCCGTGCGCGGATGCATGAGGGCTGCTCGCCCGAGTCCGCGGGTAGACCGCACGAGGCTGTCGGCAACGGCAGCCCTAGATGGATGGCCGCCTCCCCGGGCCGCGCAAGCACCCCGGGAGACAGAACCCGGCGTACAGGCCGAGCTCGTCCGTCGCTTGGCCAGGGAAAGCCCCCTGATCAGCATTCTTGCTGGTCGGGGGGCTTTTCGGTGGCCCTGCGGGTCCGCGCTGTCGAGCTCGAGCTCAACGGGACGGCGTGGCCGAGGACCGCACACCCATCCACTGCTCGGCGCCCCACTTCTCGAACAGCTTCACTTCGGTGAACCCCAGCTTCGCCGCGAGTCGCATCGAGCGGTCGTTGGCGGTCTGGGTGTAAAGCACCACCGGCTCGCCGGGAAGCGCCTCGGCGAACCAGTCGAGCGCCGCCGCGCACGCCTCGGCGGCGTACCCGCGTCCCCATGCCTGCGGCAGGAAGAGGTAGCCGAGCTCGGCCTTCCCAGCCTCCGGATCGACCTGACCCCGACGCTCCGGGTCGCGATGGTTGAGCTCGATGGTGCCGATCATCGCCCCGTCGAGCTCGATCACGAACAGGCCGGGGCGCTTCTCGGGTGTCTCAGGCAACGCGCGTTCGAGCTCATCCCGCGCCCGAGGGCCGCCCAGATAGGCGTGCACCTCCGGCGAGGCGAACAGGTCGATGCAGGCCGCTCGGTCCCGAGCCTCGGGCTCGCGGAGCACGAGCCGCTCGGTCCTGATCGGGGCAGGTGGCCAGACGACGGGTCCGAGTTCGGTCACGGCGGGCAGTTCCTCTCGACGGCAGCGACACCAGGAGACGGTGCCGCAGAGAGGGACGCGTCTGACGAGAGATCCAGTTCCGGTGGCACCGGTGACGAGGTCGCGCCGGGCGTCGAGAGCCGGACGAGGAGCGGCCTCAACTGCCTGTCTGTCACATGTTCTTGACGACTGCGGCTGCCCACCCCGGACGGTCCGCAGCACCCGTCTCGCCGACCACGGCGACCCCACCCGGTTGCCACAGTCCTGAAGGCGCGGCCAGTGGTGCGGCCGCTCGAGAGGCCTTCGATTCGCTCCCGGACGGATCTCGCCGAGTCCAGCAGCTCGTACCGCAGATGCGGGTGAGCTTGCTCCGCTTCGGGTCTGTACAGCTAGAGGCTTTAGCTGTACAGACCCGACGGCTGGCGCTTGCCGGTCACGAGTAAAGTACCGATCCGGCGCTTCCCTTGAGGCGGGGCGGGGAGAACGGTGGCTGCCACGTCCTCGAAGCCGTAGCCGGTGAGCATCGCCGTCCACGTCTCCGGCGGGTAGTCCCACCTCTTGACCACCGCAGGGTCCTCGTCAGAACCACGCGGGATGAACGACGCCTGGCAGCCATAGCAGCCTTCCACGGCCGGATGCTGCGACATGGCGAACACCCCGCCCGAAGTAAGCCGAGCGAGGACGGCGGGCAACATCAGATCCGGGTCGGTGAAGTACGCCGCCCCGAACACCGAATACACGGCATCGAACATCCCGGCCGTCTCTGTCAGGAAGGCCAGGGCATCGCCCTGGTGCAGTTCCATCCCCGCCACGTCCTGCCAGCGACCACGGGCCTTGGTGAGCTGAGCAACCGAGAGGTCCACACCGACTGCCCTCATGCCGAGCGTGGCCAGGTGGGCGAGGTTCCCGCCCGAACCGCAACCGAGTTCGAGCACGGTGTCACCAGTGCTGATAGCCAGCAGCTCCGCGCCGGGTCCGTAGTCCGGGTGCTGAGTCCAGTTGAACCACGTGCTCTCACCCTTGGCATTCGTCAGCCGCCGCTGCGGCTTGCTCTCTGAGTACGCGTCCCATGCGGCACTGCGACTGTCCGGCACTGTCTTCCGTCCTTGTCCAAGAGAGGAGCGCAGCGGCCCGACGCAGAGGCCGGGCTGCTGCTCAGGGCTCTCTACCCACCCACGGGGCCGTCGGTGCATCCGGCGTGGCACTGGTTGCAGTCGGCCGCACCCATGCCGGGCCAGAACTCCGGGTCGGTCTGGAACCCGGCCGACTCGATCGCGGCCACAGTCTGCGCCATGGCGGCACGGCCCTTGGCGGGGTCGACCGTTCCGGCCTCGTCGGGCACGTGGTGGATGAACCCGACCCGGAGCGCGGCGCAGAACTCCGCGTACGGCTGCGTGCGGAGGATGAACCGGTGCCAGAACTCATCGACCCGCAGGGGCGGCGTCAGCACCTCCGAGGTGCGGGTGCTGGTGACCAGGAAGGCCACCATCTGGTTCACGCCGCGCTCTCCCAAGTCGTCGGTGAGGTCGGGCCACCCCTTCCGCACGTCCTCGACGAGCTGGGCTCCGAGGCCGGAGCCGATCAAGTCCCGGACCTTCTCCGGGAGTTCGTTCATGGTCTTCACGTCGTTGCCTTCCTGTCGGATGGTGCGTGAATGTCCGGGCCCAAGGTGGGGCCGATCTGACTGCAGGTCTGCCGTACCGCGCGGTCTGGAGTCTGAGCGGTCCACGGGACGTCGCCGGTGCGTCACGCTCTCTCAATCGACACGGTGACGGCTCCGGCCGTCGCCCTGGTCAGCAGGTTCACAAACGCCCCCTCGCCGGTCGGTGGTTGAGCGACCAAACTAGGGCTGGGGCCGGACCGGTTCCTAGGAGCTTTCCTGTTCTCGCAAGTACTCCTCCCGGGTGCTCTCGACCATGGCTCGCATCTCATTCCCGTGGATGGCCACGGCGTCGAACTTCGCGAACGTCGAAAGATAGACCTCGATGTCCCTCGGATCTCGGGTGGTTACCTCTGAGTGGAACGTCTCCACGATCACCAGCCGGTCATCGTGTGCGCTGAAGCAGGTCATCGGAAAGTCCGGCATCCTGCGGTCGAGTGGCACAACTCCGATGGTGACGTTGGGAAGTCGGGACAGAGAGACAAGCCTGTCCATCTGAGTGGCCATCAGTGCCGGTTGCCCGATGCGCCACCGCAGCACGTGCTCACAGACCAGGAAATGGAACGACCGGTCAAGGTCGTACAGCGCAGCCTGCCGCTCAAGTCGCGCGGCAATCGTCTTGGCCCTCGACTCCTCGGACAGCTCTGGGCTGAGAGCGAAGATGGCTGCGACGTACTCGGCGCTCTGGAGTAGGCCGGGGATCAGCTGTCCCTGAAACAGCCTGAGAAGGGCCGTCTGGGATTCGATGGCCCGGATGGCTTGCTGATGCTTCCAGTGGCCCATACGGCGCAGCTCACGCCATGCCGTGGCCTCGGTGACTGCTGCCCGCGCTTGCTCCAGGAACTCAGCCTTGGCGGCCTCGGAGACGCCAAGGGCCGACAGGATCAACTCCACGTCTCGCACTGTCGGCAGGACGTGACCGTTCTCGATCTTCGACAGCTTGCCCGCAGACATGGAAGCCCTACGGGCGACGGTCTCGGCAGTCTTGTCCGAGGCGATCCGAAGCGCCCGCAGGGCGGTGCCCAGTCCGTGGTGCTGACGCTCGCTCAACCGGCCGAGTACTCCGCGAACGACATGGCGTGAGCCAGGGCGATATCCCGATACTGGCGGTACTCGTTCAGCCGGTAGTCCGGCAGCAGTTCACCGCCGATGAACTGTCCGGCTTCTGTGTAGTGCATCCGGTAGACCTTGGCGTCATCGAACAACCAGAAGTCGTGATCCGGCAGTCCTGTGACGTTCTGCCGTGTCGTGTCGATGATGCCGATGGACTCTCCGGCCGCGATGTTGCCGGGGTACCAAGCCAGTTCGTACCGCAGGTAGTCGGAGAGCGGTGAGCTGAGCACGTGGACCCGCGTGACCTGCTTGCCAAGGTCCGTCATGGAACGGACCCATGGGTTGTCTGCGCTCTCCGGCGGCAGCGGTTTGCCGGCGAGGAAGTCGGCGAACTCCTCCTGCTCGTCCTCCACGTCGTACACGGCCAGCGTTTCGAGTCGGAACGCCGTCTGCTCGAACGTCTCGAAGAGTCGGCCGAAGTCCTCATCCTTGAGCACTGACGTACGCCTCCAAGCGTGAGCGGAAGTAGCTCTCCAGCACCTCGGACGGCACCACGACCGCCGACTCGCCAGCAGGCAGGTTCAGCTCCGCCAGCCTCTCGGGGGCGGTGATCATGTACCCCTGCACTACGTAGTCGCCGTTCTCGGTACCCCACAGGGTCGGGCAGGTCCCGTTCTTGCAGGACCCGTCCCCGGACAGCCAGCGCAACATCATGTGCCCCCTTGCGTCACCGGTGGTCGTGTCCCGTTCGATGTTCCAGGGGCGTCCGGACCTTGGTCAAGAACAGAGGCTTTCCAAGACGGGAAAGTCGGGACCGAGTGCCCCGGCGACGCCATCACGGGAGCCGGCACGAATCCAGCAATCCAGGCGCTTCCGGTCCGAGGCGGGACCGTCGGGCCGGCGTTCGAGCTACTCTTCCGCCTCCAGGTATGCCGCTTCGCCGACGCGCTGGGTGGGAACGCCGGCCCGGTCGTTCTGCAACTCCCACAACTCGCGGAGCCGGCCGGGTTGGTTGACCAGCTCGGTGAAGGTGCCGTGCTGGATGATCCGACCGCGTTCGAGGACAACGATTCGGTCGGCGACGGAGACGTTCGCCAGGCGGTGGGTGACCAGGACGACGGCCCGGTCCTGGGCGAGCCGGCGCAGGTTGGCGAAGATGCGGTGCCCGGCGCGGGGGTCGAGGGCGGAGGTGGGTTCGTCCAGGATCAGCAGTCCGGCCGGCCGGTAGAAGGCGCGGGCGAGGGCGATGCGCTGCCACTGGCCCCCGGAGAGCGCCTCACCTCCGGCCCAGTCCCGCGTCAGCAATGTGTCGAGCCCCGACCGCAGGCCGTCCACGACCTCGTCGGCGCCGGATGCTTCGCAGGCGGCCCGGATCGCGTCGTCGCCACCGGCGGCATGTCCCTGGGTGATGTTCTGGCGGGCGGTGAACGGCCAGCGAGCGAACTCCTGCGGGACGACGGCGGTTTGCTTCCACGCAGCGAAGGGGTTCAGCTCGCGGGTGTCGATGCCGTCCCAGGTGACTGCGCCCGAGGTGGGCAGGTAGAGCGCGGCGATGAGCCTGGACAAGGTGGTCTTGCCGGAGCCGTTCTCGCCCACCAGCGCGACCACCTCGCCGCGTCGTACCGACAGCGAGACACCGTCCAGTGCGTTGCGCTCCGCTCCGTCGTACCGGTACGTGAGGTTCTCGACCCGAACCTCGATGACCTCCTTCGGTTCGATGTCCCCCCGGTCGATGCGATACCCGCCGGCTTCCGTGAGGAAGTCGAGCCAGTCCTGGAAGTACAGCCCGTTGCGGAACATCCGGGCGCCGCCGCCGATCAGGCCGTGGGTGCCGGAGGCGACCGTGCGCAGGGCGAAGGCTGCAGCGCCGCCGGACGCCGCCGACATCCGGCCCGTGGCGAGCAGCCACACCAACGCCGCCCACACGATGCCGGAGGCGAGACCGCCGAACGCCGCGCCGACGAGTGCGATCCGTGACCCGGCGTCAGCGGCCTCACGCTGGGAGCGGTTCATCCGATCGGCGACGGAGCGGAAACGGCCCATCAGGAACGGTGCCATCGTGCCGGTACGGATCTGGTCGGCGGTGTCCTTGTCGGCGAGGAACCAGCGCAGCGTGTAGCGCATCCGGCTGTGGCTCATCATCTGGGTCCAGGCCGTACGGCTGATGCGTGCCGCCCGGACCTGGGCCCACCCCTGGGGAAGGCTCGCGAGCACCAGCAGCGGCAGGAGGACGGGATGGAACGAGGCCAGAACCAGGGCGCCGGCCGTCAGTGAAGCCGCCGACGCGATGAGGTTCTGCCCCTCGGCGAACAGGTCACCGGCCCACTCGGCGCCGCGTTCGGCAGCGTCCTTGCGGTCCTTGAACCCGGTGTTGTCGTAGGCCGAGAGCTCGACGTTCACGGCCGCCTCCAGGAACATCACCTCGGCTTCCTGCTTGACCACGGGGAGAAGCCGGGACGACAGCCAGCCCGTCACGATCCCCAGCACGGCGCGCAGTCCGGCCGCGCCCGCGAGGACGAGCACCGACGGCCACGAGGTCGCCAGCCGGTCCAGGACGTCCCCCGAGGAGAACAGCGCGCCGATCGCGCCGGTCAGCGCGAGCAGGCCCAACGCCTCCGCGATTCCGGAGACCAGCTGGCAGCCGAGAAGTCCGAGCATCGACCGGCGGTCCACCTTCCACGCCAGCCGGACCGAGCTGGACGTGAGCTGCGGGAGCCTGCGCGCCATCTGCCGGAACGTCAGCGACTTCAACTGCTCGGTGTACTCGTCGCCTTCCTCGACGATCGCCAGGCCGTCATCCTCCGGCAGCTTCTCCAAGGGGCTTCTCCTTCGCTCAGGTCGGGCTCGCTTGAACGGGGGACGTCAGAGGTGCAGGGAAACGCCGCGACTGGCGGTGAACCCGTCGAAGGTCTCCATCGAGAGGGTGGCGGTCACCGCACCCGGGGTGTGGCCGGAGGGGTTCAGGAAGGACAAGGCGTCCTGCTGATGGTCGGTGACGAGCACCAAGTGGCCTCGCGGTACGGGCGCCGGGTCAGCCGTCGGGGCGTCAGGTCGGTGATCCCCTTCAACTCGACCGGGCCGCAGAGGGATTCCGCCGCCTTCACCGCTTCATCGGGGCAGGCAGTGCACTCGTCCACACTCGAACCTCCTTCGGTAGGCGCGGGGACAGTACCAATCGAGGCGGTATCGGCCGGATTTCCTGCCGCGAAAGCACTCGAACGAGCGACGGCCTCAGCCGGAGTGCGGGGCCGTCGCCGGGGTTCAGGTCTTCCGGCCTCAGCGCGGGACGGGTGGGAGGTGGGTGACCATACGCGGAGCCTGATCACGCGCGCGGAACCCGAAACCGATGAGGATGACGCTCTCTCCGGCACCGGCGTCAGCGCTCCGTCGAACACGGCACAGTCTCCCGGTACGAGATCGCATTCCAGGTAACCGTCGGCGCCGATGAAGACGGTAGAACTCGCAGTAGCGGATGCGGCGAGGCGATCGTGCTTGAGGCACAGGGTGAGGTTGGCCCTGCTCTACTGCGCCGCTTCTGCGGTGCCGGCCGCCGACGCGGCCGGGCCAGAGCTCGCCTGGCCGATCGACAGCTCAACGCGGTCGAGTGCGGCCTGAGTGGATTCGATCAGCCCGGTGTCGCCCTTGGCGAGCCGCAGCTGCTGAGCTTCCCGCAGGTGGGCGCGGGCCGGTGCGAAGTCGCCTTGTTCCATGAGGTGTTTGGCGAGGTGCTGGAGGGCGAAGTCCACGAGTTCCGGGTGCCGGCGTCGGGCGGTGTCCAGGGCCCTGCGGTAGAACGCGTCAGCGGCCCCTACTTCACCGGCGTAGCGGTACGCGTCGCCGAGGTTGAGCTCGGTGGCGATGACGGCCCGAGTGTCGCCGCTGGCTGTGGCCAGATCGAGCGCCTGCCGCAGGAACGCGCGCCCATCGTGGTAGTTGCCCAGGACCACCGAGCCGATGCCGATCCACCGGGCCAGGACCCGCGTCCGGGCGGCGTCCGTACCTGCGGGGAGCGCCCGCAGATCCTCGCGGATTTCCTCGACGGCGATGGTCAACTGGTCGCGGTCGGTGGGGACCATGCGTAGGTCCGCGCCTTGTGTGATGAGGTGCTGGAGCACTCGCCCCTCCCTTGTCCGATTCCCGACCTGGTCGGTCTGGTGCCGTAGGTCGGCCAGCAGTTCCCTGCCGTGCACGGTGAAGTGTTCACCCAGGAGTTCGAGCTGGTCCATGAGGTAGCGGACGGCTGACGTGCCCTCGTCGTAGGTGGCTCAGCAACTCGCACGCTCGTCGGTGGTCAGGAGCTTTGTCAGCAGCGGGAGTGCACGGGGGAGATCCGCGAGCGCGAGCTGTACAAGGCTGAGCACGAGACCTCCGAGGCGTTCGTTCTCACCGAGTGGGGTTCACCCCGGAGCGCGCCAACCAGCAGAGTGCCCCACGGTCGAACGTCGGAGCCGCTGATCATCAGCCCGAAGACCGCTTGCCAGCACAGTGCGAAGACCGCCACCAGTTGGCCGCAGCCGTAGAGGCGAGGGCTGCGGACGTGACGCCGGTTCATGGGGAGTACCCAGCTGCGGGTGACCGCCGCCGCGCCGGATGCAGTGAAGAGCAGCGCCATCAGGACGATCGGTATGCCGGTCCGCCGGGACGGTCTCCGGGTGCCCTGCCCACCCGCGCGGAGCGGCGACCACCATGAACAGCTCGCCGAACGCCCTTCAGCCCTTCGCGCCATTCATCTCAGTGACCTGCTCTTCGGGCCGAAAGCGCATCAGACACCGGGGGCAGTACAACACCTGCGCCCAGCCCGTCCACCGCGCCTGTCGCACCGCCCGCACGGCGCGGACCGCGACCAGCACCGCTCCCGCGAGCAGCAGTGCCCCCACCACGGGTTGTGCCTGGGTCAGCATGGTCGCACCCCAGACCGCGAGGGCGGCGGTGGCGAACATCCGGGCTCCGCCGGCCGGGTGCACCAGGGATCTGCGGTGCTCCTCGAAGACCCCCAGCTGGGTGGTGTCCTCGCACTTTGGGCAGGCCGGTTCCCGGAGTTCCATGCCCACACGGTAGACGATCAACTCCCGCGCCAGGTAGTACGCTTCCAGGCCCGACCGCCCAGCGGGGGAGCAGGGGCGTTCCGACGAACCGGTCATCCGCAACAACCGCCGGTTCAGCCGACCTCGGCGAGCACGTGGCCCGGTACCTCGGTGCCCGCGTCGGCGATCCGTTCGCCGTCCGGGCCCCAGGCGCCGGCGGCGCCGCAGCCCACGCCGTCCTCGTTGTTGCCGAGGACGTTGCCGAGCACCACGTGGAGACCGAACTCCCGGGCCCGCACCGGATAGACCTTCTCGAACGAGTCGTTGTCGGCGGAGAGTACCGAGCTCGCCAGATAGACCGTGCAGCCGTCGGCGGCGGCCCGCTCGGCGAGCTCCGGGAAGCGGTTGTCGTAGCACGTGGCCAGCGCGAACCGGGTGCCCTCCAGCTCGAAGCGGCCGTCCCGGCCGCCCGCTGCGAAGACCTCCTGCTCGATGCCGTACAGGTGCTGCTTGTCGTACCGGGCGAGGAGTCCGCCATCCGGACCGATGACGAGCGAGGTGACCGTGGGCCGGCCCTCCGCCGTGTACACGGGACCGTTGACGACCGCCGCTGCCGAGACGGCGCGGCACGCCTCCCGTACGGGTTCGAGGCGGGCGTCGTCCTCGGTGAGGACGAGGCCGGGGATGTCCCGGATCAGCGTCGGCTCGTAGCCGGTCACGGCGAGCTCGGCGAAGACGACCAGGCGGGCGCCGTCGGCCGCGGCGGCCCGGATCAGCCCGGCGATGGTACGGACGTTGGCGTCGATGTCCCCGGCGACCGGGGCGAACTGGGTGGCTGCAACGATCATGGCCTTCATCATCGCCGCCGACCGGGCCGCGGGAAACCCCGGGGCCCCACAGTGCGGGAACCCGCTGGAGATCGCGGAAAGTCACTACCGTGCTCAGCAGCACCGACAACTCGCGACAGTTGAGTACGCGATCCCACCAGTACCGAGGTCGTCAGTCGGTGGTCTCGGCGTTCACCCAGTCCAGGTACGCCGTGCTGCCGGTGACCACCGGGACGGTGATGACCTCCGGGGTGTCGTAACTGTGGTGTTCGGTGATGAATGCGGCAAGTCGGGTGGAGAGATCGGCGCGGGTCTTGAAGTCGATGCGCCACTCGGCGGTGGACTGTACCTTGCCGTTCCACCAGTAGACCGAGCTGATCGGGTAGACCTGGGCGCAGGCGGCGAGGCGCTCGCGGACCGCTGCGGTGGCCAGCTCACGGGCCTTGGCCTCTTCGTCGTGGGTGGTGGTCACCACGGCGAGGTCACGGTTCGTCATGTGGGGAACGGTACCTGGCTGTTGCAGGGTGGCCTGGTGAATCGCTGGCGTGCCTGACAGCTTGTCAGCTAGGGTCCGTCCGGCACATTGGGAAGATCGTTTGGGGGAGACCGTGTCGGAGCAAGTTCCTGCCCGAAAGGGTGGGTCGGGCGCTGTTGGTTGGGCGCTGACCATCGGGTTCAACATCGTCGCGCCGATCATCACGTACAACCAGCTGGTCGAGCACGGCTACAGCGAGGTGACCGCCGTGCTGCTGTCGGCGCTGTGGCCGGTTGTCGACATGGCGATATACCTGGCCTGGCACCGTCGGGTCGACGAGTTCGCCGCGATCTCGCTGATCTTCCTGGGGCTCACCGCGCTGGTGGCGGTGGTCGGGCCGCAGTCGGCTCAACTGCTGTTGGTGAAGGAGTCGTTGGTCACCGGTCTGTTCGGGGTGGTCTGTCTGGTGACGCTCGCCGCGCCGCGTCCGCTGATGTTCTACTTCGGCCGCAAGTTCGGCACCGACGGGACGACGGAGGGCGTCGAGCGCTGGAACGCGCTCTGGGCCCTGCCCGGCTTCCGGAAGGTCCAGCGCAACCTGACCATCGGCTGGGGTGTCGTCTACGTCGTCGAGGCGGCCGTCCGGGTCGCGCTGTCGTACGTGCTCAGCACCGGCGCGATGGTGACGCTCAACTCCGTGCTCTCCTATGCGGTCACGGCTGCACTGGTCACCTGGACCCTGCTCTACGCCAAGCGCGCCCGGGCCCGTGGCCAGGCAGCGGCAGCGGCGGCAGGCGCGGCGGCTGAAGCCGGAGCGGTGCCGGCCGCGGTGTGACGACAGCCCCTGGGAGGGCCGGGCAGTGGCGGCCCTCCCAGGGGGTTCACGCGCAGTTGCCGATATTCGGGATCGATCCGGATCGGGGTCTGGGTCGCCAGGTCGAGCCCGACCTCGTCCGCCAGTTCGGCGCCTGCGAGCGTCACCCGGTCCGCCGTGAGCCCTGCCCGCGCCATCTGCTCTCCTCGTGAAACCTAGGATCGGATAGCCTCCGGCGGACGGTGGCCGATGGGGAGGGTGCAGGTCGTGAAGGTGGGACGGCGAAGACTGGTTGCCGCAGGCGTGGCGGTGGCGGTGGGCGGGGCCCTGTTGTGCGGATGCGGGCCGCTCGGCGCGAGTGGTGCGAACGGTGTGCGCGGGCGATCGGCCGACTCGGTGTCCGCGGCTGCGAGCGCCCTGATCGCCGAGATGTCGCTGTCCTTCCGCTATGTGGGGCGGTCCGATGAGGAACAGACGATGAATCAGCAGCTGCTGATCACGAACGGATCCCGGGGTTCGCTGGCGCCGGTCCTGGCCTACACGGCTCTGGACAAGAACGGCCGGGCAATGCCTCAGGTCACGGTGGGCACGGTGTACGGAAGCGACCGGGGCAACCTGGTGGTGCCGTACGGAACGAGCGTCGACATCCTGCGGTTCTCCGGCGTCGGCGAGCATGAGGTGGCGGATGTCCGCGTGACGGTGCAGAGTGCGGATGCCGCCCGGATACCGTCCGGAGAGCACGAAGTGAAAACTCAGGCCTTGGACGGCCAGGGCCATGAGATCAGTAAGTACAAGAGCTTCTCGGCAGTCCGGCTCACCAATGAGGATGCCTTCCCGGTCACCGTGCGGATCGCCTACATCCTCTGGGACCAGCCGCCCGACGGCGTGACCCAGCAGGCCGTCGAGGTCACGCCGGTCGGCGGCCTGACGGAGGTGCCGGCGCACGGCACTGCCGTCGTACAGGTGGCCGGGGACGCGGCGGCGGCGGTGGCACGCAATTCCGGCGGCTCGGCGGTGAGTATCAAGGCTTACAACTCGCAGTAGCTGCGAGCCGGAGTGTCCGTCAAGGCAACGGCGGTTGTCCTGGGGCGGGCTGACGTTCAATCAGTTCGTCTGCCTATGCTGGGGGAGGCCCGACCGACGGGGCACGGCATGGGGGTGGGACGGTGCGGATCGAGCGTCACCGGATTGGCGAGGCTGCGGTGAGCAGCGTGGTGGAGAACTTCGCCGAGCGGGTCGGGGGTGAGGTGTACCGGATGCAGAGTGACGAATCTCCGGCCTGGGGCTGGGAGTTGGTGGCCGAATCGTTCCTGGACTACCTCGGCGCGCGATCGGTCGGCAATCCGGACCTGGCAGGCAAGGATGCTCGGATCGCCTGCGAGTCGGCGGCGGCTGCTGCGGTGGGTGCGCTGGCGCTGAGCGCCGGCCGGGCCGGTCATCCGCATGTGTTCATCGAGTACACCGGCACCGGGGTCCCGTACGGCGAGGGCCGGCCGGCGGAGCATCCGGACGGGGTGGCCGCGCAGTCCTGGCTGGGCCCGTTCTACCTGGCCTTCGTGGCCAAACTGTCGGACGAATACGGCGAGTTGTTCGTCGCGACGGCCCCACGGCTGCGGGGCCAGGAGCGGCGGGCGGACGTGGTGCTGGTGCACGCGCTGCTGGCGTACGTCTACGGCGAGGCCGAGCAGCAGGCCGGGAACGGTCGGACGGCGGTGATTGACGCGCTGATAGCGGGCTTGGGAGACGGAACGGACCAGCCCGCCCACCGGGCTGCCCTGGCCACGCTGCGGGCGGTGGCGGCCAACGACCGGGCGGGCTTCGAGCGGGCGCTGGCTGGGCAGTTGGAGCTGCACCGGCAGTGGTACGCGGGACCGGCCGACGGCGATCCGGCGCCGCGCACGCTGCTCCCGTTCGGGGCGATCGCCCTCGCGGCGATGGCCGAGCGGTGGAACAGGTGGCCGGCGGTGGTCGAGTCGGACTATCTGCCGGCAGCGCTGGTGGAGGGGTTCCGGCAGCCCGGTCCGCGGGTGCTCGGGTTCGGGCAGCAGAAGCGGGTCGAGGCGATGGTGGCCCTGGCGGCCGGGCCGGTGGTGGTGGAGCGGCCAGTCCATCCGTACGTCGGTGAGGCCGATCGGCTGGTCCAGGAAGCTTGTGCGGAGCACGAGTTGGCGAAATTCCGGGATCCGGAGCAGAAGCCGTTGCATGTGATGCGGGCGCTGACGAGTCTGATGCGTGAGCAGGTGACGGGCTTTCTGGAACGGTCCGCGCTGGATCCGAGTGGACAGGATCCCCGGCAGTGGGAGGCGCTGCGGATCGGCGCCGAGGCGGGCAGCGCGGCGTTCCGGCTGGCGCGCGGGGTGCCCGGTACGGACTACGAGGTGACGGTGGCCGGTAGCACCCGGGCGCTGCCGGCCTGCGCCGGTACATACGGTCCGGGCGTGGGGCACTGGAAGCAGGCGGTGGCCCTGGCGCTGGTCACGGGGGATCGGCAGCAGCTGGCGGACTGCGTGCTGGTGACGCCCCAATTCTTCACCGTGGGCTGTTACTTCGGGCCGGTCGACGCCTACGGTGCGGCGCTGCACGACTACCTGCGCGGGGTGGATCCGGTGCCTGCCGTGACCAAGGCGTTCACGGTCTGCGCGGAGCACGAGCGCGGCCTGTACCTCGCCCCGCCGGTGGTGCTGCTCTCGCAGCTGGTGGAGGGCGACCGGGAGGGCTTCGCGCTCGCGCTGGCCGATGCGTTGGAGGCGCACCGCGAGCACTACACGGTGGGCGAGTTGCCCGCCGAGCCGGACGCCCTGGTCGATCTCGACATCCTGGCGCTGGCCTGTCACGCGCACCGGATGGGCTGGCCGGTGCCGGTCCGCTCGCCGTACCTGCCGGAGGGCCTGTTCGGCCGACCGGTCAGGTCGAGGGCGACGTGTGACGTGTGACAGGTGCAACGGATTGCCAAGTCCGGCACCCGTGCGCACTTTCGATCTTGTGCTTTCGTACCTTGGTCGCTCCCGCCCGCCACCGATACCTCTAGTGAATGTGCCCTCGTCAGAGGCACATTGACGATGTTTCGGGGGAACAAAAATCGTGCGGGGACATGTGTCGCGGCTGGCCGGGCTCGCCTGGCCGGTCTACGTCGAGCTGCTGTCGGGCGTGATCGCGTCGATCATCACAACGTTCTGGGTGGCCCGCCTCGGCGGTCCTGCGGTGGCCGCGGTCACGCTGGCCACCGGCCTCGAGCACCTGCTGCTCGGACTGGTCCTGGTCGTCAGCTCCGGCACCAGCCTCCAACTGTCCCGGGCCCGCGGCGCGGAGGACACCGCCGAGGCCGGCCGGGTCACCACGACCGCCTGGTGGCTGTGCGGCCTGGGCTCGGCCGTCCTGGCCGTCCCGGGGATGCTGTACCGCGAGCCCGTGGCCCGGCTCTTCCTCGACGGACCGGCGGCCGAACTCGCCGCCGGCTACCTGGCCGTCGCGTTCCCGGGCCTGGTGGTGTTCTTCGCCCAGAAGGTGGCGGACGACCTCTTCAAGGGATCGGGCGACACCCGGACGCCGATGCGGACGGCACTGCTCGGCAACCTGCTGCTGTTCGCGCTCGACCCGTTGCTCATCTTCGGGGTCGGACCACTGCCCGAACTCGGTGTGACGGGCGCCGCGCTGGCGTTGGTCGTCTCGCGCGCCGTGGCACTGGCCGTCGCTCTGGCGCTGCACCGGAAGGTTCGAGCGTCCGGTCGGCTCTCGGTCCGGACGGCGCGTCAGATCCTGGCCGCAGGCGTCTCGTTCGGTGTCGACTTCACGGCCCGGATGGCGGTCGGCATGGTGCAGCTGGGCCTGGTGGCCTCGTTTGGCGTCGCGGCGGTGGCGGGGTACGGCATCGGCTACCGGATCCTGCTGGTGGCGACCATGGCGTTCTACGCCGTCCGGCAGGTCGCCGGGATCGAGGCCGCCCGCCGCGCGGGGGCCGGCCGGGCCGGCCAACTGCCCGCGCTGGCCCAGGACACGGCCATCCTGGCCGCCCTGGCGGGCACGGTGGCCACCGTCCTGTGCGCCGCCGTCGGCGGGCCGCTCACCGAGCTCTTCACCGGGGATGCGGCGGTGGCGGCGCAGTCCCTCGCGTTCCTCCGCCTGATGTGCTGCTACCTGCTCCCGTACGCGCTGGTGGTCGGCCTCGGCGGCGTACTCCAGGCGGCAGGGCGCGGCCGGGCCCTGGTGCTGGCCACCGCACTGGGCTTCGCGGTCCAACTCCCGGCCGGATACGGGCTTTCCCGCCTGATCGGCGTCAACGGCGTGTGGCTGGCGATGGCCGTCGGGGCGCTCACCCAGCTCGCCGCGTACCACCTGCTGCGGATCGTCCCACGCAAGGCCCCGGGCGCCCACCGCCGCCCGCGCTCACCTCAGCCGCGCTCACCCGAAACGGCCCGGCCAGGGGGTGACGACATGTCCATCATGACAGGTCAGACGGCCTTTTCGTAGGACCAAGGGCACAGCTCAACGATCTTGTCTGGCCTGCCCGGTGACCCGCAGACTCGCCGTCATGAATCACAACGGGAACGTCGACCGGGATGCGGTTCTCCGAGCACAGGTGCTGCTGCTCGGGTCCGGCATCGGAATCCACCAGGAGATCGCGGCGTACCGGATACTTGCGGAGATCAGTCCGCTGACCTACCTGGCCCGGCTGGCCAGGGCACTGCTGACGCTCGGTCAGGAACAGCTCGGGGGCCGGCCGGAACTTCACCTGTCGGTCGTGCTGGACGCGGCCGACGCGGTCCGGCGGCTGGCCGAGGTGGAGCCGCACCGGGACCAGCTGCTGATCGACGCGTTGGGCGAGCAGCACCGCCTGCTGGACGTGCTGGGGCGGCTCGATGAGGCGTCGGCGGCGCGGGAGGAACTGGCCGAGGTCGGCCGCAGGGGCTTCGCGGCGGGCCGGCTGGTGAGTCCGACGGGCGATCCGCGTCCCTTCGGGCGCAGGGGTGCGACCGGCCGCTGAGGCAGGGTGCCAGGGGTGGCCGCCGCGAAAGGATGGAAACTTTCTTTACCGCCCAGGTACGACCCCGAGGGCTCCCCATCCCCCACCGGGCGCCCCGTCTCCCCAGCCGGGTCGCTGCACCGCCGGAAACCCCACTCCTCCGGAGGAACGTCACCCATGCTCGAACGAGCCCTGCCCGAGCGCCCTGTCGCGCCCCGGGCCACTTCGCGGCGGAGAGCGGGCGCTCTCGCGCTCGCCGCCGCGCTCTCCACCGGCAGCGTCGCCGTGGTCGCTTCACTGGACTCGGCCGCCGCCGCCACCGTCAACCTGCTGTCCAACGCCGACTTCGAGACCGGCTCGCTGACCGGCTGGAGCTGTGCGGGCGGCAGCGGGTCGGTGATCGGCAACCCCGTGCACGGCGGCTCGTACGCGCTGAGCGCGGCGGCCACCGCCAGTGCCACCGCGCAGTGCCAGCAGACCGTCACCGTCCAGCCCAACACCACGTACACGCTGGCCGGTTGGGTACAGGGCAGCTACGTCTACCTGGGTGCCACCGGCACCGGGGTGAACGCGCAGACCTGGACCCCCTCGGCCACCGGCTGGAGCCAGCTCTCCACCAGCTTCAAGACCGGCGCGAGCACCACCTCGGTGACCGTCTTCACGCACGGCTGGTACGGCCAGGGCACCTACCGGGCCGACGACCTGACGCTGACCGGCCCGGCCGGGTCCAGCCCGTCGCCGAGTGTCAGCGTCACACCGTCCAACAGCACCAGCCCCACCGCGAGTTCAAGCCCGAGCGCGAGCGCGAGCCCGAGTGCCAGTACCAGCCCGAGCGCCAGCGCCAGCCCGAGCCCGTCGGGCAGTCCGACCGGCCCGGTCGGCGACGGCAAGGTGAGCACGCCCACCGGCCTCAAGGTGGAGCGGACCACGCACAACGCGGTGGTGCTCTCCTGGCAGCCCAGCACCGACCAGACCGACAACGTCCCGGCCTACAAGGTGTACCGCCAGGGCCAGTTGGTGGCCACTTCGATGGGCACCAAGGTCACCGTCAGCTCGCTGCTGCCCGCCACCACCGCGAGCTTCAGCGTGCAGGGCTACGACGCGGCGGGCCACGCCTCCGGCCAGTCCGTGCCGGTCACCGTGACCACGGCGGCGGCCCCGGCCACCAGCCCGTACCGCTCGGCCTACTTCGACCAGTGGGGTGTGTACGAGAACACCTACTTCGCGAAGAACGTCGACACCAGCGGCTCGGCCGCCAAGCTGGACGTGATCACCTACGCGTTCGCCAACATCCACCCCACCTCGCACACCTGCTTCGAGGCCGTGAAGGCCTCCGACGCGGCGCACGAGGACAACCCCAACGCCGGTGACGGCGCGGGCGACGCGTACGCCGACTACCAGATGGACTACACCTCGGCGACCAGCGTGGACGGCTCCACCGACGTCTACGAGCAGCCGATCAAGGGCAACTTCAACCAGCTCCGCCAGCTCAAGGCCAAGTACCCGAACCTTCGGCTGACCATCTCGATCGGCGGCTGGACCTACTCGAAGTACTTCTCCGACGCGGCCTCCACGGACGCCAAGCGGAAGGCCTTCGTCTCCTCCTGCCTGGCCATGTTCCTCAAGGGCGACCTGCCGAAGAACGTCGCGGGCGACCCGTCCGGCGGCGTCGCGTCGGCGGCCGGCCTGTTCGACGGCATCGACCTCGACTGGGAGTACCCGGGCTCGGCCGGCGGCCACGTGGGCAACCACACCTCGACCGCCGACAAGCAGAACTTCACGCTGCTGCTCAAGGAGTTCCGCGAGCAGCTGGACGCGTACGGCGCCCCGCTCGGCAAGCGGTTCCTGCTGACCGCTGCGCTGCCGGCCGGGCAGGACAAGATCCAGTACCTGGAGACCGACAAGCTCGGCGCCTACCTGGACTACGCCGACGTGATGACCTACGACATGCACGGTGCCTGGGACGCCAAGGGCCCGACCAACCTGCAGGACCCGCTGCACGACAGCCCAGCCGACCCGGCCACGCCGATCACCCCGGGCAGCCGCAAGTACAACGTGGACACCGCGCTCACCGCGTACACCACCGGCCTGCCGGAGTACGGCATCCCGGGCGGCTTCCCGACCGACAAGCTGGTGCTCGGCATCCCGTTCTACTGGCGGGGCTGGACCGGTGTGCCGGCCGGTGCCGACTTCGGGCTCTACCAGACCGCGACCGGCCCGACCCCGGCCAAGCCGCTCAGCCAGGAGGCCGGACTGGCCGCCTGGCGGGAGCTCACCCCGACCGCGGCCAACACCCACTGGGACCCGGTGACCGAGAGCTCCTGGATCTACGACGGCACCAACTTCTGGACCGGTGACACCCCGCAGGCCGTCCAGGCCCGCGGCGCGTACGCCAAGTCCAAGGGGCTGGCCGGAATGTTCGCCTTCGCCCTGGAGAACGACGACAACGCCGGCAGCCTGCTGAGCGCCATGTCGAGCAGTCTGAACTGAACCTGATCGGCCGCGGCCCGCACCTCCYCCCCGGGGKGCGGGCCGTCGGCGTCCCTGATCGGTTTTCGGCCAGCACCCTCAGGCGAGTAGGGGGTGGCGCCCCCCGGCAGGGGGAGAGCAGGTTCGGCCTCCGGGACGAGAGCGGGTGGACCTGCGGTGGACGCGCCCGACCGGCCCCGGCTGTGAGAGTGGATCAGCCGGAAGGGACTCCGGCCGAACTACCGAGGGGAACTGAGTGATGGTCAAGGGACGTGGACGGACGGGTCTTCGGGTGGCTGCGGTGGCCCTCGCCGCCGCGACGGTGGTGGGCGTGCTGGCGCCGGTCGCGGGGGCCGCCGGAGCACCCCCGGCGGCCGGGGCGCCGGAGCAGGCGCTGACCGTGACGGCGGGCGTGCCCACCGACCGGGCGGCGCTGGACCGCGCGCTGCGGGACGTGGTCGAGATCGGCGGCACCAGCGCCGCGCTGGGCCGGGTGGTGCAGGACGGCCGGACGGTCTGGCAGGGCGCGGCGGGCAAGGCCGACCTGGACAGCGGCGCGGCGGCCCGGGCGGACGGCCGGTTCCGGATCGGCAGCACCACCAAGACCTTTGTCGCCACCGTGGTGCTCCAGCTGGTCGCCGAGCGGAAGGTGCAGCTGGACGCGCCGATCGAGCGCTACCTGCCGGGCGCGGTGCCGAACGGCGCGAACATCACGGTGCGTCAGATCCTCAACCACACCAGCGGCCTGTTCAGCTACACCGGCGACCCGAGGCTCGGCCTGAGCGAGGAGGGGCTGCCGCAGTGGGTGGCCAGCGGCCGCTGGACCGGCTACCGGGCGCAGGATCTGCTGGCGATCGCCAACGAGCACCAGCCGGAGTTCGCGCCCGGCACCGACTGGTCCTACTCCAACACCAACTACATCGTGGCCGGGCTGCTGATCGAGAAGGTCACCGGCCGCAGCTGGGCGCAGGAGGTGGAGCGGCGGATCATCCGGCCGCTCGGCCTGCGGGACACCTCGATGCCGGAGACCTCGACCGCCGTCCCCGGACCGCACGCCAAGGGCTACCTGATGCTCGGCGACACCCGGGTCGACGTGACCCGGCTGAACCCGTCGATGGCGGGCGCGGCGGGTGCGGGAATCTCCACCACGGCCGACCTGACCAGGTTCAACGCGGCGCTGCTGGGCGGCCGGCTGCTCCGCCCGGCGGAGCTGGCGGAGATGAAGACCCCCTCGCCGCAGGCGCTCGGGCGCGGGATCGGGTACGGCCTCGGGCTGTATCGGGCCACGTTCCCGTGCGGTGAGTTCTGGGGCCACGACGGCGGCATCCCCGGGTACTCCACCGTGTTGATGGGTGATGTGACGGGTCGTCGGCAGATCAGCTACTCGGTCAACCCGCTGAACTCCTCGGCCGAGACCGGCCGGACCGCCGAGGCGCTGACCGCGACGATGGCCTGCGGTCCGGGCGCCCAGGGCGGCCCGAGCGCCAAGCTCGGCTGAGGTGCCGGGGAGGGCGGGGGGGTCCCACGGGGGGGCGCACCCCCCCTCGTGGGGAAGCTCTGGTACGAGTTGATCCGGCTCTGCACCTGGGCGGGGTTGCCGCCGTTGCACTCGAGCGAGCCGTTGATGCTGCGGATCGTCTCACCGAAGCCGTAACCGTTGACCATCGCGTTGTGCGGGGTCATCGTGCCGGGGCCGCTCTGGGTGTTCCAGTACCAGAGCGCGGTCTTCCAGGCGACTGCCGCGTCGGTCTGCACAAGGTTGGGGTTGTTCAGCAGGTTGATGCCGAGCGCGTCGCCGGCCGCCTTGTAGTTGAAGTTCCAGCTGAGCTGGATCGGACCGCGACCGTAGTACGCGGCCTGGCCGGCCGGGCAGCCGTACGACTGCGAAGTGTCGCAGTAGTGCGGGTAGTTGGCGGTGTTCTGCTCGACCACGTAGACCAGGCCGCCGGTCTCGTGGCTGACGTTGGCCAGGAAGGCGGCGGCCTCCTGCTTGCGGACGGTGTCGCTGCCGGTGGCCGCGAACGCCGGGTAGGCGCTGAGTGCGGCGGTCAGCCCGCTGTAGGTGTAGAACGAGTTCCGGCTCGGGAACATCTGGTTGAACTGGGCCTCGCTGACCGGGAATCCGCCCGGGGTCGCGGTCGCGGTCGGCGTGGGGGTGCCGCCGCCGGTGCAGCTGTACGGGTCCCAGTACCAGGTGCTGATCACCGGGTCGTAGCCCGGGTTGTCGTGCTCGGCGACGTAGTACCTGCCGTCGGTGTACTTGACGATGCTGCCGGTGGTGTAGGTCTGACCGGCCACCCAGGCAGGGTAGTTGCAGCTGCCGGAGGTGGGGGTCGGGGTCGGCGTGGTGCCGCCGCAGACGCCCTGGTCGGCCCAGACGCCCGAGCTGCCGCCCGGGGTCTCGTTCTGGGTCCACCACTTGGCGGACCAGTTGTGGCCGTTGTACGAGGCGGTGTTACCGCCCACGTAGACGGCGGAGGAGCTCCAGGCGGTGGTGCAGCTCGCGGCCGAGGCGGCGGCGGGCAGCAGGAAGGCCAGGCCGACCGCGACGACCATCGCGGCGAGCAGGGCCAGGAGTCGTTTTGTCGACACTTCATCACCCCTACGTGCGGTGGGGGCCGCACGATCGACTACAGATACGTCCGGTGTGGGGGGCCCGCCGGGAAGCGGGGCCGGTACGGGACTGTGTGAGGGGACTCAACCGCAGTGGTCTACACCTGTCAAGGGCTCGCGGGTGATTCGCGCACGCCCTGACGCCTGGTGCTGACGGATCGTCAGACTGCTTACTGTCGCAGGACGGCGGGTGATTCGGCCGCGCGGACCAACAGTGCGGCGGTACCCGAACCGTCGGCGGGCGTGGCCCAGACCTCGGGATTCCCGCCGCTGTCCCGGACGGTGTAGGCGAGCGTACGGTCGTCCAGCCAGGCCGCCTGGTCGTCGACGCTCCGGGTCTCCGCCGTGGCGGTCACCTTGAGCGAGGCCAGGTCGAGCACCGCCAGCCGCCAGCCCTTGCCCGGCCGCTGGCGGAGACCCGGGCCCGGCTCGGCAGGCCGGGGATCGGGATGCTCTTCTGCTGCTTCGACTCCCGGTCCAGCACCAGGATCCGGTACGACCACTGGGTGTCGGGGTGGGCGCAGACCGTGGTGCCGCCGGCCGTGTAGGACCGGACGCACTCCACCTCGCCCACCTCCCGGGCGCCGTCGGGATCGGCGAGCGCGACGGTGTTCAATCGGCGGTCGCCGACCAGCAACAGCCGGCCGCCGTCGGCGCTCAGGGTCAACGGCCCGGTGCCCGACGGGTGGGCGGTCGCGGTGGTCCGGTCGGCGGCCGGCGTGGCGTAGGCGATCGCGACGTCGGCGCTCCCGCGCTCAGTGCTCTGCGGCCAGCTTCTCCAGTGCGGCGACGGCCCGTTCGGCATCGGCGACCGCGACGAACAGGTGGTCGTGGTGGAAACCGGCCACCACGTTGCAGCTGATGCCCTCCTCGGCCAGCCGGCCGGCCACCGCCGCCGTCAGGCCGACCGCCTCCAGTGCCGAGTGGATCCGCAGCGTGATCCAGGCGGCCACGTAGTCGTACGGCAGGCCGAGCGCGTCCGCCTCCTCCTGCGCCACCACCACGGTGGGGCCCTCGGGTTCGGCCACCGTGACGATCGGCTGCAGCCCGACCGGCACCCGGGTCGCGAGCGTGCAGTACACGTACCGCCCGGGGTTGAGCTCCGGGCGCATCCCGCTCAGCAGCTTCCGCAGATCACTCTCACCAGCCATGGCTGCCACGGTAGCCGGTGCGGGTGGCCCGGGTGCCGGACGACACGGACCGTCCCGTTCAGGCGGCGAGGCCGAGGCCGTAGGCGACGACGGCCGGAGCCAGGTACACCAGCGGGAACGCGGCGTGGGCGTACGAGCCGGCCCGGATGCAGGTGATCGCGGCGCCGAGGTAGTAGAGCACCAGACCGATGGTGGCGGCGATCCCGATGAACGGGATGAACAGACCGACCAGCAGCCCGAGCGCCCCGGCGGCCTTGGCCAGGCCGAGCGGGGTCCACCAGCTCCGCGGGACCTGGTACTGGACCATCGACTGGACGACGAAGTCGGCCCGGCTCAGCAGGGAGTAGGCCGAGAAGCCGGTCATGGCGGCGGCGAGCACGGTGACGAGGACGTAGGCGGTGTTCATCAGGAGGTCTCCTCAGCGGGCGGCGTCCGGAGCGGGCTTGCTCCGGCGCGTCTCACTGCACTGACCCGGCGGGGTGGACGAGTGTGACAGGGCTGGGAAAAAACTTTTCCGGGCCGCCCGGGGCTGAGGGGGCGTCAGCTTTCGGGGGCGTACTCGTAGCGCCAGCGCCAGCGTCCCTTGGGGTCGTACTCCTTGGCCCGGTGGTAGACCAGCGTGGTGGCGGGGGTCTCACCGTGGGCCGGGACCGGGACCCGGTAGGTCTTGGGGACGTTGTTGAACGGGGTCAGCGCGACGGGCAGCACCCGCCCGTCCAGCGGTCCGCCGTGGAATTCGGTGTCCGTGCTTCTCACGGCTCCACCCTACGGGGCGGCCGAGGTGGACATGGTGGGCCCGGGGCGTGAAGAAGATCGGGAGCCGGTGTGACCAGCGCAGCACCGCCCCCGGTCGGAACGGCCCCCCCGGCACCCTTATCCTGCTCTGTACGCCCCCGGGGTTTCCCGGGTCGGCGGGCCCTCGTACGGGCCGGGTGGGGTGCGCACGGTGCGCCTGCCCGCCGAGCCTCAACTCTCGTGTCCGTACCGTGCCCCCGGGCGTTCGGCCGTCCGGCAACCCCGGCTCCGGCCTTCGGCAATGCTGCCGGATCAACCCGCGTCCCCGGGAAGTAACGGGGTGGGTTCCGGCGTTGCGTCGGATGTTGCGTCGGTCGCTGTGTCACACCAGGCACGGCAGCTACAGCAGGTGCGGAAGGGGCCCGATGGAAGCCAGCAGCAGCAGGTGGACCAGTTGGTGGCAGCGGCGAGAGCGCGAGCGTGCCACCGTCGCGACCGGGGTGGACGCGGCGGGTCGACTGGATCTGCTGCTCGGTGCGGTGCGCGCGGGCTTCCCGCTGGCGCCGGCCGCGCACCCGGCGGGGCACCGTTGTTCGTGTGACCGGGTCGGCTGTCCGGCGCCGGCCCAGCACCCCGTCTCGTTCGCCTGGCAGTCCCAGGCCACCGTCGATCCGGAGCAGCTGGCCCGTTGGCTGTCCCGCGATCCGCAGGCCAACTTCATCACCGCCACCGGCCGCGCCCACGACGTGCTGGACGTCCCGGCCGAGGCCGGGCGGCTGGCGCTGGAGCGGCTCGACGCGCTCGGCGTGCACGGCCCGGTGGCCGCCGTCGGCGAGGACCGCTACCTCTTCTTCACCGCGACCCGGGGCACCCCGGTGGACGAGGACGAGTGGTGGCCGAGCGTGCTGGACAGCACGCCCGACACCATGTCCGAGCACCCTGGTCTGCGCTGGCACTGCCGTGGCTCGTACACCCTGCTGCCGCCGGCCTCGCTGCCGGACGGCTCCGAGGTGCGCTGGCTGCGCGGCCCCGAGTACGCCCTGCCGGACGCGCTCCGGGTGCTCGACGTGCTGACCGACGCCTGCACCGAGGTGGGCGCGGTCGCCGAGGAGCAGTGGCTGATCGGCTGACCGCGCCCACCGGGCGGCGAACTAAGGCAGCGTCAGGATCTCGGCGCCGTCGGCGGTGACCAGCAGGGTGTGCTCGAACTGCGCGGTGCGCTTGCGGTCCTTGGTGACCACGGTCCAGCCGTCGGCCCAGATGTCGTAGTCGTACGTGCCCAGGGTGAGCATCGGCTCGATGGTGAAGGTCATCCCGGTCTTGATCACCTCGGTGGCCCGCTCGCTGTCGTAGTGCGGGACGATCAGGCCGGAGTGGAACGACGTGTTGATCCCGTGGCCGGTGAAGTCACGGACCACGCCGTAGTCGAACCGCTTGGCGTAGGACTCGATCACCCGGCCGATCACGTTGATCTGACGACCCGGCTTGACGGCCTTGATCGCCCGGTCCAGGGACTCCCGGGTGCGCTCGACCAGCAGCCGGGACTCCTCGTCCACGTCGCCGCAGAGGTAGGTGGCGTTCAGGTCGCCGTGCACGCCGTGGATGAAGGCGGTGGCGTCGATGTTGACGATGTCGCCGTCCTGAAGCACCGTCGAGTCCGGGATGCCGTGGCAGATCACCTCGTTGATCGAGGTGCAGACTGACTTGGGGAAACCCCGGTAGCCGAGGTCCGACGGGTAGGCGTCGTGGTCGCACATGTACTCGTGGGCGACCGCGTCGAGTTCGTCGGTGGTCACGCCGGGGGCGATCAGCTTGGCGGCCTCCGCCATCGCCTGCGCCGCGATCCGCCCGGCGATCCGCATCTTCTCGATGGTCTCCGCGGTCTGCACCTCGGGCCCGGTGTACGGGGTCGGCTTGGGCTTGCCGACGTACTCCGGGCGCGGGATGTGCGCGGGGACCTTGCGGATGGGGGACTGGATGCCGGGTACGAGAGCCATGACCGCGAGTCTATCGGCCGGGTCGTGGGGCATGATCGGCACAGGACGACGGAGGGAGCAGTCGATGGTGTTCGGCAGGAGCAAGCCGACCGGCAAGCCCGGTGAGTGGTTCTACTGCATCAAGCACGCCAAGGTCGAGGAGGGCCCGGAGTGCCCGGCCAAGGACCGGCTCGGCCCGTACGCCAGCCGGGAGGAGGCCGCCCACGCGCTGGAGACCGCCGCCGAGCGCAACCGCGAGTGGCGCAACGATCCCCGGTGGAACAACGGCTCCACCGAGGACGAACCCGACAGCTGACCGGGCGTCAGGCGGCCACCGCCGCCTCGCGGGTGGCCGCCTCGGCCTCGTGCTGGGCCCGGACCAGGGCGACGTTCTCGTCCGTCCGGTCGTCGTAGCGCAGCAGCCGGGGCACCGCGGCGGCCAGCCCGAGCACGCCCACCACGCAGGCCAGTCCGCCCATCCAGACCGAGCCGCGGACGCCGACCAGACCGGCCATCCCGCCCGCCCTGACCTGGCCGAGCTGCGGGCCGACCGAGTAGCTGAGCAGCTCCACCCCGGCGAGCCGGCCGCGCAGCTGGTCCGGGATCGACTGGTTCCAGATGGTCGACCTGGCCACCCCGCTGATCTGGTCGGCGCCACCGGCGACGGCCAGGCAGAGCAGCACCAGCCAGATGTTGCCGACCAGCCCGGCCAGCGTGATCGCGACACCCCAGCCGAGCGCCGCCAGCACCAGCATCCGGCCGTGCCGGTGGATCTCCGAGGTCCACCCGCTGGTCGCCGAGACCACCAGCGCACCGGCCGCGGTCGCGCCGTACATCAGCCCGAGCGCCCAGTCGGCGCGCAGGTCCGAGGCCCAGAAGGCGTAGATCGCCACCGGGTAGGCGAACAGCATCGCGACGGTGTCGATGACGTACGTGTTCAGCAGGTCGCGCCGGCCCCAGGCGTACTTGATGCCGGTGACGATCGCGCTCAGCGAGGGCTTCTCGGCGCCGGTCGACGGCGGGACGGCCCGCATCCGGGCGAGCAGCAGCAGTGAGACGCCGAAGGTGAGCACATCCAGCCCGTACGCGGTCTGCACCCCCGCCACCGCGACGATCACACCGGCCAGCGCCGGGCCCGCCACCGAGGCGGCGTTGCGGTAGAGCGAGGTGAGCGCGAAAGCAGCGGTCAGCTGGTCGTGCGCGACGATCCGCGGGGTGAGCGAGTCCAGCGCCGGGCGCTGCAGGCCGTCCAGCGCGGCGACCAGCCCGGCCACCAGGTAGACCGGCCAGAGCACCGGGGTCGGCAGCAGCGCGTTCAGCAGCAGCAGGCCGGAGAGCAGCAGCAGCCCGACCTCCGACCGGAGCACCAGCTTGCGCCGGTCCAGCGCGTCGGCGAGCGCGCCGCCCCAGAGGCCGAAGACGATCAGCGGGACGAGCTCGACCGCTCCGACCAGGCCGACCGCGAACGTGGAGTTGGTGAGGTCCTTGATCTGCAGCGGCACCGCGACATAGGTGAGGAAGCTGCCGAAGGACGAGACGCAGCCCGCGCTCCAGAGCAGCCGGTAGTCCCGGGAGGACCGCCAGGGGGAGAGGTCGGGGCGGAGCCGCTGCCAGCGGGAGGGTTGCTTGGTCACGGCGCATGGTGCGGTTTTCGGCCGGACGGCTGCAACCGAATTACCAGGTGGCGATCGGCGATCCGGTGAGGCGCTCGGCCAGCCTGGCCAGCCGGGAGGAGGGGGTCCCGGCGGCCGAACTGACGAGGTGTTGGATCAGGTCGAACGGTTCGGGCTCGGCGGCCGGCACGGTCAGCCGTTCGTGCGCCAGCTCGGCCAGCTCCGGGTCGCCGGTGTCCAGCGCGAGCACGGTGGCCCCGCCGCGCCGGGCGTCCTGCACCCGCTCCAGCAGACCGGCCTCCGCGGAGGCGGGCGCCACCAGCAGCACGGTCGCGCCCCGCCGAGCCTCCGTCAGACCGCGCAGCCCGTACGAGAGATGGGCTGGATCACCGGGCTCGACCCGGTGGCGCAGCAGGGTGGGGGCCAGTCGGGGGACCCCCGAGCGGGTGGCCTCCTCGTCCAGGTGGGCGGCCAGGTGCCAGGGTTCGTACGCCTCGGTGCCGACCAGCAGCAGGCCCCGGGCGGTGCGGCGGCCCACCGAGCGGCGCAGCGTCCCGGCGAAGAGCAGGGCGGACTCGGGCCAGCCGGTACCGGCCAGCCGCTCGCGTAGTGCTGAAACTCTCACCGGGTCCATCTCTCTCCTTGCGTGGGTGTCCCCGGCTTCAGCCCGGGAGGGAAACGCATCCTTGGCCCGTAGGCGCGGAGCGCCGTAGGCCGCTGCGTTGTCAGTGGCTAGCTTGATCGCATTGACCGGAGGAGGGCGGGCCGGGTGATCCGGGCGTTCGGCCCGGAGCGGCAGGGACGCTGGTCCTTCTCCAGCCAGCAGGCCACCCTGCGCCGTCTCGACAAGGCGTTCGCCGCGTTCTTCCGCCGGGTCAAGTCCGGTGATACGCCCGGCTATCCGCGCCTTCGCGGGGTGAACTGGTTCGACACGGTGGAGTTCCCCAAGGACGGGGACGGCTGCCGCTGGGACTCCACGCCGCACGACCCGCAGACCCGCGTGCGCGTCCAGGGCGTCGGCCACGTCAAGGTCAAGCAGCGCCGCGCCGTGATCGGCAAGGTCAAGACCGTCTCCGTCAAGCGCGAGGGCAAGCGCTGGTACGTGGCGCTGACCGCCGAACAGGAGCAGCCCGAGCCGCTGCCTGCGACCGGCAGTGTGGTCGGCATCGACATTGGCACAGCCAACTTCCTCACCACCTCCCACGGTGAGCACATCGCCAACCCGCGCCGTGGCCGCAGGGCCGCCGGGAAGCTTGAAGCCGCGCAGCAGGCCCTGGCTCGGTGCAAACGCCGCAGCAACCGGCGCCGCAAGGCCGTGGCCAAGGTCGCCGCCCTGTACCGCAAGGTACGACGCCAGCGCCTCGACCACGCGCACAAGAGCGCCCTCGCCCTGGTCCGCGCGCACGACCTGATAGCGCACGAAGACCGCTCGATCAATGATGCCGGATGGGGGGTGTTCCTGACGATCCTGCACGCCAAGGCTGAGAGTGCCGGACGGGAAGTCATCGCCGTGGACCCCCGCAACACCTCCCGGACGTGCCCGCCCAGCGGGCGCCTCCACTGCGTCAACTGCGGCCACCGCGCGCACGCCGACACAGTAGGGGCTCTCAACGTCCTGCGGGCCGGGCCGGCCCGTCGCGACGCCCGGAAGGGTTAGCGAGAAGCCCCCTCGTTCGCAAGGGGGAGTAGTCACGGACCAAGAGGATGGAGCAGGGCGAGGGGCTTTGGCAGAATCTTCGGCATGACTACCCACGATTCAGTGACCACGCCCGCGCTCCCCGACGTCTCCGGTCTGGTGGTCGGCGTCCTGGGCGGCACCGGCGACCAGGGCCGTGGGCTGGCCTTCCGGCTGGCCAAGGCCGGCCAGCAGGTGGTGATCGGCTCCCGGACGGCCGAGCGCGCGGAGGCGGCGGCTGCCGAGATCGGCCTCGGGGTCCGGGGCGCGGACAACGCGGGTTGCGCCCGGGAGAGCGACATCGTGATCGTCGCGGTGCCCTGGGACGGCCACGCCGCCACCCTGTCGGCGCTGCGCGAGGAGCTGGCCGGGAAGATCGTGGTGGACTGCGTCAACCCGCTCGGCTTCGACAAGCAGGGTGCCTACGCGCTCAAGCCGGAGGAGGGCAGTGCCGCCCAGCAGGCCGCCGCCCTGCTGCCGGACTCCCGGGTGACCGCCGCCTTCCACCACCTCTCGGCGGTGCTGCTGCAGGACGAGTCGATCGAGCAGATCGACACCGACGTGCTGGTGCTCGGCGAGGACCGGGAGGCCACCGAACTGGTCCAGGCCCTGGCCGGCCGGATCCCCGGCATGCGCGGCATCTTCGCGGGCCGGCTGCGCAACGCCCACCAGGTCGAGTCCCTGGTCGCGAACCTGATCTCGGTGAACCGCCGCTACAAGGCCCACGCGGGCATCCGGATCACCGACGTGTAGCCCCGTCGGGAGCGGTCGGAACGGTCGGCGAGAATGGGGGCCGACCGTTCCCGGCTCTAGGAGTCCCGCGCCATGCCCCGCAACGCCCTCTTCTCGCTGATCATCTGTGTGCTCGCGCTGACCGCCGCCGTGGTCTCGCTGATCCAGGGCCGCTGGCTGGGCCTGATCTGGGTGCTGATGGCCGGGGTCTTCAGCAACTTCGCCTGGTACCACCTGCGCCGGGCCCGGCAGGCGAAGCCGGTCCCGCCGCAGGGCTAGCCAAGCAGTGTGTGCCATGTAACATTTCACCGTTGTTTGACGGAGGGATGACGCATGTCCGGTACGGCTCTGGTGGTGCGCGGCGGCTGGGCGGGGCATGCACCCGTCGAGGCGGCCGGGCAGTGTGCGCGGCTGCTCGAACGGGACGGCTTCGAGGTGACGGTCTCCGACACCCTGGACAGCTATCTCGACGAACGGCTGCTGGCCGCCACCGACCTGGTGGTGCAGTGCTGGACGATGGGCCGGATCACCGACGAGCAGGCCGCCGGGCTGTCCCGGGCGGTCCGGGCCGGGACAGGTCTCGCGGGCTGGCACGGCGGGATCGTCGACGCGTTCCGGGACTGCACGGACTACCAGCTGATGACGGGTGGTCAGTTCGTCCACCACCCGCGCGAGTTCGTCCGTTACCGGGTCGAGCCGGTGGCACCCGGGCACCCGGCGATGGCCGGGGTCCACCCGTTCGAGGTGACCACCGAGCAGTACTACCTGCACGTCGACCCGGCGGTCGAGGTGCTCGCCGACACGGTGTTCACCGAGGACCCCGACCACCCCGAACTCGCGGGCACGGTCATGCCGGTGACCTGGACCAGGCGGTGGGGCGCGGGCCGGGTGTTCGTCACCACCATCGGTCACACCCCGGCCGACCTGGCCGTCCCCGAGGTGGAGCTGATGATCAGGCAGGGGATGGCATGGGCGAGCAGGTGACGGACCTTCGGACGGCGGACCTCCGGATCGGCGTGGTCGGCGCGGGGAAGATCAGCGCGGTCTACCTGGACACCCTCACCCGCCTCCCCGGCACCCGGGTGACGGCCGTCGCCGACCTGGACATCGCGCGGGCCGAGGCCGCCGCCCGCACCGTACCGGGCGCCCGGGCCACCGGGCTCGCCGAGCTCTGCACCGCCGCCGACGTCGACCTGGTGCTCAACCTGACCGTCCCCGCCGCGCACGCCGAGGTCGCCCACCGCGCGATCGCCGCCGGCAAGCACGTGTACGGGGAGAAGCCGCTGGCCGCCGGCACCGGCGAGGCCCGTGAACTGCTGACCGCCGCCGCCTCGGCCGGGGTCCGGATCGGCTGCGCACCCGACACCGTGCTCGGCACCGGCCTGCAGACCGCCCGGGCGGTGCTCGACTCCGGCCGGATCGGCACCCCGATCGCCGCCACCGCGTTCATGACCACACCGGGCCACGAACTCTGGCACCCCGACCCGGACTTCTACTACCGCCCGGGCGGCGGCCCGCTGCTCGACATGGGCCCGTACCACCTGAGCGCGCTGGTCACCCTGCTCGGCCCGGTCCGCCGGGTCACCGGTATGGCCGCCACCCCGCGACCGGTGCGCACCATCGCCACCGGCCCCCGGGTCGGCACCCGGATCGGGGCCGAGGTGGCCACCCACGTCACCGGCGTGCTGGAGCACGCCGACGGGGCGCTGACCACCCTGCTGATGAGCTTCGACGTCTGGGCCGCCCGGCTGCCGCACATCGAGGTGTACGGCACGGCGGGCTCGCTCTCCGTCCCCGACCCGAACCACTTCGACGGCCCGGTCCGGCTGCACGGCCCCGACGAGGCGGGCTGGTCGACGGTGCAGCCGAGCGCGGGCTACCGGGACGCGGCCCGTGGCCAGGGCGTGGCCGACCTGGCCCGCTCACTCGTCACCGGCACCCCGCACCGGGCGGGCGCCGAGCTGGCGTACCACGTGCTCGACGTCATGGAGTGCCTGCTGGCCGCCACAGTCGGGGGCCGCCCGGTCGAGGTGTCCAGCAGCTGCGAGCGCCCCGGGGCAGTTCCGCTGGGCTAGTTCTCCCAGAACCGGAACAGGTAGCTGCCGAGCTGGCTGAGCGCCGGGTTGGCGCCGAACAGGTCCATCACCGAGTAGACCAGGTCGAAGAACCAGCGGTTCACCTCGGACTGCCAGAGCAGGATGAAGACCGCGAGCAGCCCGTACGGGGCGAACGGCTCGACCGCCCGGCGGGCCTTGAGGGAGAGCCACGGCTCGACGATGCCGTAGCCGTCCAGGCCGGGGACCGGCAGCAGGTTGAGCAGGGCCGCGCTGACCTGCAGCATGCCGAGGAAACCGAACGCGGCGGCCAGCGGTGAGACCGAGAGCTGCCGGCCGTCGAGCTCGACGAAGACCGACGGGTTGTCCAGCCAGCCGACCCCGATCGGGATCAGCAGGACGGCCGCGCAGAGGACGTTCACCAGCGGCCCCGCCGCCGAGACCAGGCTGTGCTTCAGCCGGCCCTGGATGCGGTGCCGCTCGATGTAGACCGCGCCGCCGGGCAGGCCGATGCCGCCCAGGATCACGAAGATCACCGGGAGCACGAAGCTCAGCAGGGCGTGGGTGTACTTGAACGGATTGAGGGTCAGGTAGCCCTTGGCGCCGACCGAGATGTCCCCGCCGTGCAGCGCGGTGCGGGCGTGCCCGTACTCGTGCAGGCAGAGCGAGACCACCCAGCCGGACACCACGAACAGGAAGATCCCGAACTGCGCGCTGCCGTAGCCGGTGGCCACCGCCCAGCTCGCCGTGCCGAGGGTCGCGAGCAGTACCCAGAACACCGGACTGATCCGGCGGTCCTCGCTGCGCGAGCGCTGGGTTTCGGCGAAGGTCATGGCGGGATGGCTCCGATGCGTGGGGAAGGGCCGACGGTCGATCATGCCGGGTCCGGCCGGGCCCGGACAAGGCGTGCCGGATGAACGGACCGGACGAGGCAGCAGTTCCGGGCGTACCAAGGGCTCGGCATCACCCAGAATGGCCGAGTGCACTACGGCATCCTCGGAACCACCACGGCCCACCACGACGACGGCACCCCCGTACCGCTCGGCGGCGCCCGGCTGCGCGCGCTGCTCACCGCGCTGGTGCTGCGCCAGGGCCGGCCCGTCCCGGCCGACCTGCTGGTGGACGAGGTCTGGGGCGCCGACCCGCCGCAGGACTCGGCTGCCGCGCTGCAGACCCTGGTCGGCCGGCTGCGCCGCACCGTGGGCCGCGAGCAGGTCGGCTCCGGGCCCGCCGGGTACTGGCTGACCGCTTCGGTCAGCGATCTGACGGACTTTCAGCGGCTCGCCGCCGAGGGCCGCCGGGCCGCCGAGCAGGGCGACCACGCGCTGGCCGCCGAACGGCTGACCGCCGCGCTGGCGCTCTGGCGCGGCCCGGCGCTGGCCGACCTGCCGGACCGGGGCGGCTCCGCCACCCGGCTGGAGGCCGACCGGGACGAGGCCCGCCGGCACCGGATCACCGCCGAGCTCGCGCTCGGCCGGGCCACCGAGGTGACCGCCGAACTCGCCGAACTCTGCGAGGACCGCCCGCTGGACGAACCGCTCGCCGCCCTGCTGATCCGGGCACTGCGCGACGGCGGCCGCACCGCCGAGGCCCTCCAGCAGTACGAGCACACCCGGCGCGCGCTGGCCGACCAGCTCGGCACCGACCCGGGCGAGTCGCTTCGCGCTCTGCACCGGGACCTGCTGAACGGCGCCGAGCCCGCCCCGGCGGCCCCCGAGCGCCCCCGGACGACCGGCAACCTGCGGCCCCGGCTGACCAGCTTCGTCGGCCGGGACGAGGACCTGGCGGCGGTCCGGGCCGCCCTGAACGGCGGCCGGCTGACCACGCTGACCGGCCCGGGCGGCTCCGGCAAGACCCGGCTCTCGGTCGAGGTCGCTCTCACCGAACAGGCGGACGGCAGCTGGCCGGACGGCGTCTGGCAGGTCGAGCTGGCCTCGCTGGACGACCCGGCCGCCACCCCCGGCGCGGTGCTCTCCGCGCTCGGCCTGCGGGAGACCGTGCTGCACAACGGCGGCACGGTCGGCGAGGTCGCCCGGGTGCACGACCCGGTCCGCCGGCTGGTCGAACACTGCGCCCAGCGCCGGATGCTGCTGGTGCTGGACAACTGCGAGCACCTGATCCAGGCCGCCGCCGAGCTGGCCGACCAGCTGCTCGCCGAGTGCCCCGGGCTGACGGTGCTGGCCACCAGCCGGGAGCCGCTCGGCGTCCCCGGCGAGGCGCTGCTGCCGGTCGAACCGCTGCCCGGCGCGGTCGCGCTGCGGCTGCTGGCCGAGCGCGGCGCCGCCGCCAGGCCCGGCTTCGACCCGGCCGAGGACCCGGCCGCCTGCGCCGAGATCTGCCGCCGCCTGGACGGCCTGCCGCTGGCCATCGAACTGGCCGCCGCCCGGCTGCGCGGCCTGACCCCGCGTCAGCTCGCCGACCGGCTGGACAGCAGGTTCGCCCTGCTGACGGCCGGTTCGCGCACCCTGCTGCCCCGGCAGCAGACCCTGCGCGCGGTGGTGGACTGGAGCTGGGACCTGCTGGGCAAGCGCGAGCGCGCGGTGCTGCGCCGGCTCGCGGTCTTCGCGGGCGGCTGCACCCTGGAGGACGCCGAGCAGGTCTGCGCCGACGAGGCCGAGGTGCCCCGGGAGGAGGTCGCCGACCTGCTGCTCTCGCTGGTGGACAAGTCGCTGCTGGTGGCCGGTCTCGGCGGGCACCCCCGCTACCGGATGCTGGAGACCATCCTGGAGTACGCGGGGGAGCGGCTGGCCGAGGCCGGCGAGCCGGAGGTGGCGATGCGTCACGTCCGGCACTACCGCGAGCTGGTGCGCGAGGCCGATCTCCGGGTGCACGGCCCCGAGCAGCTGCACTGGCTGGACGTGCTGGAGCGCGAGCAGGACAACATCAGGGCCGCGCTGCGCCGGGCGGTCGACCTGGGCGAGGAGCAGGAGGCGCTGGTCCTGGCGCTCGGGATGAGCTGGTTCTGGCAGCTGCGGGACTACCGGAGCGAGGCCCAGGGCTGGTACGAGGAGATCACCGCGCTCGGCCCCGACGTATTTGCCGAGGACGCCCGGCCGGCCGTCCCGCTCACCGCGGGACCGCTGGACGCGCCGCTGCCGATGTCCGAAAACATGGTGGACGAGGCCCGACGCCAGCTCCAGCTGTTCAGGCTGGCCACCATCTTCTCCGGCGACATGGAGCAGCTCGTCGAGACTGGTGTGGTCCGGCTCGCCAACCGGGTGCTGGCGGTCTACACCCCGGATCTCCCGCAGTCGTTCCGCTTCCCGGCGCTGATGCGGGTGTTCGCCGCCTTCGTGGCCGGGCAGATGGACAGCCTGAAGGAGCTGCTGGACGGCGCGGTGGAGGGGGCAAGGACGCACGGCCGCCCCGGCGACCTGGCGTTCGTGCTGGGGATCCGGGCCCGGATGCTGAACGACTGGGTCGGGGGCCTGCCGCAGGCCACCTTGGACAGCGCGGAGGCGCTGGAGATCTTCACCCGGATCGGCGACACCTGGGGCCGCTCGGAGGCGCTGGCCGCGCAGGCGGAGGCACTGGGCAACAACGGTGACTCCGAGGGCGCGGCCGAGACGTACCGGCAGTCGATCCGGCTGGCCGAGGAGCTGGGGGCGCACCACGAGGTGCCGATGCTGAAGGTCCGGCTGGGTGAGGCGGTGCTGCAGAGCGATCCGGAGCGCGGTGAGGCGCTGGTGCGGGCCGCGCTGGCGGACGTGGTGCCGGGCAGCCAGTCGGCGGACGGGGCCCAGCTGTTCGGCAACCTGGTGCTCTGCTCGGTGCTGGCCCGCCGGGGCGAGTACGCCGAGGCGCTGGCCAGGCTGGACTTCCTGATGGGGAACCGGCAGATGCTCGGCCCCCTGGTGCCCGAGGTGTTCTCCGGTCTGCTGCTCTGCATCCGCAGCTGGGTGGTGGCCAGGGCGGGCGATCCGGAGCTGGCGATGACGCTGCTCCGGGAGGGCCGGCAGAAGATGCGGGCGGTCGACGACGCGGCCGGGGTCTTCGCCCAGCACATGACGGTGCTGCTGCTGCCGGCCTTCACCGGCACCCTGCTGGCCGTCGCGGTGCTCCGCGACGACCTGCGGATCGTCCGGTACGCCGCGGTGCTGCTCGGTGCGCACGACCAACTGCACGGCCCCCGGGGCACGTTCATCGAGCGGCAGGAACGGCTGGAGGCCGAGCAGACCGCCCGGGAGCTGCTCGGCGAGGCCGGGTACCTGGCCGCACACGCCGAGGGCGGCGAACTCGACCTGGCCGAGACCGCCGCCCTGCTGGACGTGGTGGGTGCCCTCTGAGGAGCCGTCAGGTCCGCTTGCGGAACCGGGCCACCGCGAGCGGGGCGGTGACGGCGGTGATGGCCACCGACCAGATCACCACGATCAGCACCGAGTGGGTGAGCGGCCCGCCGTTGATCAGGTTGCGGCAGGCGTCGGCCAGCGCGGAGAGCGGGTTGTACTCGGTGAAGCTCTGCAGCCAGCCCGGCATGGTGGTGGTCGGCGCGAAGATCGAGCTGCCGAACTGGAGCGGCATGATGACCAGCATCGAGACGCCCTGGACGGCCTGCGCGCTGCGCAGCGACATGCCCAGCAGCATCGAGATCCAGACGATCGACATGCCGAACATCAGCGACAGGCCGACGGCGGCGAGCAGGTGCAGGACGTCGGTCTTGATCTCCAGCCCGAGGATCATCGCGAAGGAGATCAGGATGGTGAAGGAGACCAGCCCGCGCAGCGTCTCGGCGACGAGCTTGGAGACCAGCACCGCGGACCGGCCGATCGGCAGGGTACGGAACCGGTCCATCACGCCGGTCTGGAAGTCGCTGTTCAGCCCGGTGCCGACGGCCATCGCCAGGTTCAGGCCGGTGGTGCCGAGCAGGCCCGGGATCATGTACTGGATGTAGTCCTGCTGACTGCCCGCCACCGCGCCACCGAAGACGTAGACGAACAGCACGGTGAAGATGATCGGCACCAGCAGGGCGTCGAGCATCGACTCGGGGTCGGCCTTGATCCGCATCAGGTTGCGGCGGGTCAGCGCGCCGATGTGCCGCAGGGTGGCCCGGGGGCCGATCCGGACGTCGTCGGCGTTCAGGGTCGCGGGCTTCACGGTGGCGGGGCTCAGGGTGGCGGCGCTCATGCCACGGCCTCCTTCTGCAGGGTCGGGACGGCGTCGGTGGGGCCGGACTTGCCGGTGATGGTCAGGAAGACCTCGTCCAGGCTGGGCAGCTTGGTGTCGATCCCGGCGATGCCGAAGCCGCGCGAGCCGAGCACGCCGACCACGGTGGTGAGCTGCTCGTCGTCGGTCAGCTGGACCGAGAGCAGCGAGGTGTCGGCGGAGAAGGTGACCCCGGTCAGGCCGCTCTCGTGCAGGCAGCGGGCCATCTCGGGCAGCTCGGCCGGGTGCACCGGGCGGACCTGCAGGGTGCGGCCGCCGACCTGGGCCTTGAGCTCGGCGACCTGGCCGTTGGCGATCACCTTGCCCTTGTCGATCACGGTCAGCTCGTCGGCGAGCTGCTCCGCCTCCTCCATGTACTGGGTGGTGAGCAGTACGGTGGCCCCCTCGGACACCATCCGCTGCACCTCGTCCCAGACCTCGTTGCGGGTGCGTGGGTCGAGACCGGTGGTGGGCTCGTCCAGGTAGAGCACCTTGGGGTTGCCGATCATCGAGGCGGCCAGGTCGAGCCGCCGGCGCATCCCGCCGGAGTAGGTCTTGGCCGGGCGCTTGGCGGCGTCGGTGAGCGAGAAGCGCTCCAGCAGCTCGGTGGCCCTGGCCTTGGCCTGCTTGGCGGAGAGGTCGAGCAGTCGGCCGATCAGGTAGAGGTTCTCGTAGCCGGAGAGCAGCTCGTCGACCGAGGCGTACTGGCCGGTCAGGCCGATGGTGCGGCGCAGCTGCTTGGGCTGGCGCAGGACGTCGTAGCCGCCGACGAAGGCGGTGCCCGCGTCCGGCTTGATCAGGGTGGAGAGGATCCGGACCAGGGTGGTCTTGCCCGCGCCGTTCGGGCCGAGCACGCCGAGCACGGTGCCCTGACGGACGGTCAGGTCGACCCCGTCCAGCGCCTTGGTCTCCCCGTAGTGCTTGACGATGCCTCGTACCTCGACGGCGTTCGTGCCGCTGAGCCCCCGGTCGTTCGGGGCGGTGTCGTTTCGGTTCATGGCATCAGCCTGCCCGGGGCCGCTGTCACGGCGCTGTCAGCCCGCTGTCGCCACCGACAGCTCACCGACAGCCCACTGTCAGGGCCGACCAGTTGTTCAATCTGACGACGCCTCAGATTCATGCGTATAGTGCAATATCACATTGCAGCAGTTCTTGGCGTGGGGCCGAGAACGCTGTTCAGAGGGAGGGAACTCTCATGTTCCGCAAGCTTCTCGTTGTCGCCGGTTCGGCCGGTCTGGCGCTCGCCGCCACCCCGGCTTCGGCCGCCACCGCCACCGAGACCGTCGTCACCTGCGGCTACGCCGGTCTGCAGTCCGGCCTGCAGACCAAGGTCTGCGCCGAGGTCACCGGCGACCAGGTGCAGCTGTACGGCCAGGTCGGCCTGGCGGGCCCGCCGAGCCCGGGCACGGTGCTGCAGCCCAAGGAGCTCATCGTCAACCTGACCGGCCAGATCGTCGGCGGCGCCTCGCTCGGCTCGGTCCAGGGCTACCGCACCTTCACCGCCTCCACCATCCAGGTGCGCGGCGTGGGTGGCACCGTGCCGTGCGGCTCGACCGTGCACGCCTCGTTCTCGGTGGCGTCCTACCCGTGGGCCCCGAACCCGGTGACGCTGGACCTGCCGATCGCCTGCTGATGACGCGTCAGTGAGACGCGGGGGGGGGGGGGGGGGGGGGGGGGGGGGGCGGCGTCGCCGAGCACGGCCCGCAGGTTCGCGTACTGCTTGACGAACTTCGGCACCCGGCCCGCCGTCATCCCGGCCATGTCGGTCCACACCAGCACCTGGGCGTCGGTGCCCACCCCGGCGCCGATGCCGACGGTCGGGATCGCCAGCTGCTCGGTGACCTGTGCGGCGAGCTCGGCCGGTACGGCCTCCAGCACGACGGCGAAGGCGCCCGCCTGCTGGACCGCCTTGGCGTCCCGGAGCAGCTGGTGCGCGGCCTCGTCGCCGCGTCCCTGCACCGGGTACCCGCCGAACGCGTGCACCGACTGCGGGGTCAGCCCGATGTGGGCCATCACCGGGATGCCGGCCTCGACCAGCAGCTCGATCGAGCGGGCGCTGCGCTCGCCGCCCTCCAGCTTGACCGCGCCCACCCCCGCCTCCTTCATCAGGCGGGCCGCGTTGTGCATGGCCTGCGCGGGCGACTCCTGGTAGGAGCCGAACGGCATGTCGCCGATCACCAGGGCACGCTTGGTGCCGCGCACCACGGCGGCCGACAGCATCACCATCTGATCCATCGTCACCGGGACGGTGGTCTCGTAGCCCAGGTGGCAGTTGCCGGCCGAGTCGCCGACCAGCAGCACCGGGATGCCGGCCTCGTCGAAGACCCCGGCGGTGAGCGCGTCGTAGGCGGTGAGCATCGCCCACCGCTCACCGCGCTGCTTGGCGGCGGCGATGTCGCGGACGGTCACCCGGCGGTTGGTGACCCCGCCGTAGAGGGTGTGGCCCTCGCCCTGGGCCTTGCCCTGGCTCTGGCCCTGGGCAGGCTGAAGCGGAGAAGCGTTCATGGAACAGGCTCCTGAAGGTTGTCGTCTCGTGGCGCCGTACGGCGTCCCCGGATCTGCTCCCATGCTTGCACGCCGACCCCGCTTGGCAAAGGGCGGGCGCGCCCCGGGTTCTTTGCCGAGAATTTACGATACGGACCCGTCTCGTATCGTAAAGCTCGCTAGTCTGATTCGAGACGCTTCCGACTCGTAAATACCCGCTCTTCGGGGGAGACCAACTCATGACCACCGCCGCACCGTCCCGGATACCCGAGGCCGTACACCGCCGCCGCTGGGCGATCCTGGGCACGCTGGTGCTCGCCCTGCTCGTCGTCGTCCTCGACAACTCGATCCTCAACGTCGCGATGAAGACCATCGCCTCGCCCGCGCCCACCGGGCTCGGGGCCAGCCAGAGCGATCTGGAATGGTCCATCAACTCGTACACCCTGGTCTTCGCCGGGCTGCTGTTCACCGCCGGGCTGCTCGGCGACCGGCTCGGCCGCAAGTGGGCGCTGCTCGGCGGCATGGTGGTCTTCGGCTTCGGCTCGCTGCTCTCCGCGCTGGCCAGCTCGCCCGGCGAACTCATCGGCTTCCGTGCGGTGATGGGCCTGGGCGGCGCCTTCGTGATGCCCGCCACGCTGGCCATCATCATGAACGTCTTCGAGCGGGACGAGCAGCCCAAGGCGATCGGCATCTGGGCCGGCGCGGTCGGCCTGGCCATCGCGATCGGCCCGATCACCGGCGGCCTGCTGATCGAGCACTTCTGGTGGGGCTCGGTCTTCCTGGTGAACGTCCCGATCGTGCTGCTCGCCCTGGTGGCGATGGCCCTGCTGGTGCCCAACTCCAAGGACCCGAGCCCGGGCCGGCTCGACCCGGTCGGCGTGCTGCTCTCGATCGTCGGCCTGGTCGCGCTGATCTACGGCATCATCAAGGGCGGCGAGCTGGCCGACTTCACCGCTCCGGCGGCCTGGGTGCCGACCCTCGGTGGTGTGCTGGTGCTGGCCGGCTTCGTCCTGTGGGAGAAGCACACCGACCACCCGGCGATGAATGTGGGCTGGTTCCGCAACAAGGTCTTCAGCGCCTCCGTCACGGTGATCGGCCTGGTCTTCTTCGCGCTGATGGGCGTCGCGTTCTTCGGCGTCTTCTACACCCAGAGCGTGCGCGGCTACAGTGCCCTGCAGGCCGGCGTGCTGATGCTGCCGCTGGCCGTCGCCCAGCTGGTCTTCGCCCCGCGGGCCCGGCTGGTGGTGGACCGCTTCGGTGTCCGGGCCACCTGCGCGGCCGGCATGGCCCTGATCGCGATCGGCTTCCTCGGCTACCTGCTGCTCGGTCAGACCACCTCGATCTGGCTGCTCGTGGTGCTCGGCTTCCTGATGGGCGCCGGCATGGCGCACGTGATGCCGCCGGTCACGGTGGCCATCATGGGCTCGCTGCCGCGCGAGAAGGCGGGCGCAGGATCTGCTCTCAACAACACCTTCCGCCAGGTCGGCGGCTCGCTCGGGGTGGCCGTGCTCGGCGCGGTGCTCTCCACCGTCTACCGGGACGGCGTCTCCGACTCGCTCGGCAACCTGTCGCCCGCGCTGCGCGACAAGGCCGGCGAGTCGCTGGAGGCCACCCTGGCGATCGCCGCTCGGACCGGCGACAGCGCGCTGGTGAGCCAGGCCTCGGAGTCCTTCATCCACGCCATGCACGTGGTCGCCGGGCTCTCCGCCGGGGTGACCGCGGTCGGTGTGCTGCTCGCCTGGTTCCTGCTGCCCGGCAAGGTCGCGGCCCCGGCCCCGGCCGCAGGCCCGGCACCGACGGCCGAACAGGTCACCGAACAGACCGCCGGACCGGCCGCCGAACAGACCGAGCGGGTCTGAGCAGGCGTCATGGTTGATCAAGGTGGTGTCCGGGGCGGGCAGAATGGCCCCATGCAGACCGAGACCACCACGCCCGCCCCCGGTGGGGAGCCCTGCGCCCCCCGCCGGGGGCGGCCGCGCAGCGAAGCGGCCGAGCAGGCGATCGTGGCCGCCGTCGAGCGGCTGATGGAGGAGGGCACCGGGCTGGCCGAGCTCTCCGTCGAACGGATCGCCGCCGCGGCGGGCGTCGGCAAGGCCACCATCTACCGGCGCTGGCCCAACAAGGAGGCCCTGCTGGTCGACGTGGTGGCGCGGCTGGAGGAGCAGCCGGAGCCGGTGCTCACCGGCGTCGGCGTCCGGGACAGCCTGATCGCGATGGTGGACGACATCCGGCGCCGGGGCCTGGCCAAACGCTCCCGCTGGGCGCTCAAGGCCGCGCTCGGCCAGCTCGACACCTGGCCCGAGCTGCGCCAACTGTACAAGGAGCGGATCATCCAGCCGCGCCGCGAGCTGGCCAGGGAGATCATCCGGCGCGGGGTCGCGGAGGGCGTGCTCCGGGACGACATCGACATCGAGCTGCTCACCGAGATGGTGATCGGCCCGATCCTGGTCCGCGCCGTGCTCTGGGGCGAAGGCCCGCTGGACGACGACGGCCTGGCCGAGCAGATGGTCGACGCCGTGCTGACCGGCGCGGGCGTGCGGCCGTCCGGTGGCGAATCTCACTGACCGGGGGCGCGCCGCAACCCGGCGCGGCTCCGGTGGCGTCTGTCCCGTCATAGGCTGAGCCGAGAATCCGACTAAATCGGTGGCAGTCCCGACGAAGCGGAACAGCACGGAGGATCGGTTCATGGCGCAGACGGACGAGGCAGCGGCACCGGCCGAAGGTGGGCAGCCCGCGGCTCGTCGGTTCTGGCGGACCGACGGCTGGCGGTCCGGCACCTGGCGCCGGGGCTGGGTCCTCGCCGTGCTGGCCGCCCTGACGGCCGCTCTGCTCGCCTTCCACTCCTCGGTGCCGAACGCGATCGGCAACCTCGGCAGCCTGCTGGAGACCTTCCTGCCCTGGCTCGGCCTGGCCGTCCCGGTGCTGCTGGTGCTCGCGCTGCTGCGCCGCTCGGCTCTCGCCCTGGTCGCGGTGCTGCTGCCCGCGGCGGTCTGGCTCAATCTGTTCGGCGGCCTGCTGACCGACAAGGGCACCGGCAAGGGCGACTTCACCGTGCTCACCCACAACGTCGCGGCGGGCAACCCCGACCCGGCCGGCACGGTGCGGATGCTCAACAGCTCGGGCGCGCAGATCGTCGCGCTGGAGGAGCTGGCCTCGAACGCCGTCACCACCTACCGCAACGGCCTGGCCGCCGGTTACCCGTACCACGTGGTGGAGGGCACCGTCGGGCTCTGGTCCAAGTACCCGATCACCGACGCCCGGGTGGTGGACATCAAGATCGGCTGGACCCGGGCGTTCCGGGCCACCGTGACGACCGGTCAGGGCCCGCTCGCGGTCTACGTCGCGCACCTGCCCTCGGTCCGGGTCAAGTTCGACGGCGGCTTCACGGCCGAGCAGCGCGACGTCAGCGCGCAGGCGCTCGGCGACGCGATCGAGGCCGAGCCGCTGAAGAAGGTCCTGCTGCTCGGCGACCTCAACGGCACCATGAACGACCGCTCGCTGGCGCCGGTCACCTCACAGCTGCGCTCCGCCCAGGGCGCCGCCGGGGACGGCTTCGGTTTCAGCTGGCCGGCCGACTTCCCGATGGCCCGGATCGACCAGATCCTCAGCAAGGGCGGCCTGAAGCCCACCGACTCCCGGGTGCTGCCGGCCGACGGCAGCGACCACCTCGCGGTCGCTGCCGACTTCCGGTACTGATGTCTTCGGTTGAGTGACCGTCAGCCCTGGCGCCAGCGGTTGGTGATGGGGAGGCGGCGGTCCCGGCCGAAGCCCTTGCGGGAGATCTTCGGGCCCGGCGGGTACTGCCGCCGCTTGTACTCGGCGGTGTCCACCAGCCGGACGATCCGGTCCACCACGGCCGGGTCGAAGCCCCGCGCCACGATCGCGTCCCGGCCCTGGTCGCCCTCGACGTAGAGGTCGAGCACGGTGTCCAGCAGGTCGTAGTCCGGCAGCGAGTCGGTGTCCACCTGATCCGGCCTCAGCTCGGCCGACGGCGGCTTGTTGATGGTGTTAGCCGGGATCGGCGGCACCTCGCCGCGCTCCTCGGCCACCTCGTTGCGCCACCTCGAGAGCCGGAAGATCAGCGACTTGTAGACGTCCTTGATAGGCCCGTACGCACCCACCGAGTCGCCGTACAGGGTCGAGTAACCCACCGCCAGCTCGCTCTTGTTGCCCGGCGCGAGCACCAGGTGCCCCTCCTGGTTGGAGATCGCCATCAGCAGCGTGCCGCGCAGCCGGGACTGCAGATTCTCCTCCGCCAGCCCGGTCAGCCCGAGCGCCTCCATGTACGCGTCGAACATCGGGGCGATCGACACCGTACGGAAGTTGAGGCCGGTCCGCTCGGCCAGCTCGGCCGCGTCGTCCCGGGAGTGCTGGGAGGAGTACCGGCTCGGCATCGAGACGCAGTGCACGTTCGCCGCCCCGATCGCGTCCACCGCGATGGCCGCCACGAGTGCCGAGTCGATGCCGCCGGACAGGCCGATCAGCACCGAGCCGAAGCCGTTCTTGCGGACGTACGCCCGGGTGCCCTCGACCAGCGCGCCGTAGATCTCCGCCTCGTCGCTCAGCCGGGGCTGCGGCTCGTACGTGGACTGCTTGCCGTTTCCGGGCTCGCCTTCAGGCCCGCCGCCGAGCTCGGTGCGGACCAGTCGGAGTCCGTCCACCAGCAGTAGCCCGTCGGTGTGGTTGGCGGGCGCGGCCGGCAACTCCAGGTCCACCAGCAGCAACGTCTCCTCGAACTGCGGCGCCCGCGCGATCACCTCGCCCTCGGCACTCACCACCAGCGAGTCGCCGTCGAAGACCAGCTCGTCCTGCCCGCCGACCATGTTGAGGTACGCCAGCGGGCAGCCCGCCTCGGCCGCCCGCCGCTGCACCAGCTCCAGCCGGGCGTCGTCCTTGTTCCGCTCGTACGGCGAACCGTTGATCACCAGCAGCAGCCCGGCCCCCGCCTCGCGGGCCGCGCTCACCCGGCCGCCGTCCTGCCAGATGTCCTCGCAGATCGCCAGCGCCACGTCCACGCCGTGCAGCCGCAGCACCGAGAGCTGGTCGCCCGGCACGAAGTAGCGGTGCTCGTCGAAGACGCCGTAGTTGGGCAGGTAGTGCTTGGCGAACCGGTTCACCACCTCGCCCCGGTGCAGCACTGCAGCGCAGTTCTGCGGCGAACCGGCCGGCCGGTTCGGTCTCGCCTGCTCCGACCGCCCCAGATAGCCGACCAGCACCGGCAGCTCGCCCAGGCCCTCGGCCGCCAGCCGCACCGCCAACTCCACCAGCGCCGACCGGGACGCCTCCACGAACGAACCCCGCAGCGCGAGGTCCTCGACCGGATACCCGGTCAGGGCCATCTCGGGAAAGGCGACCAGCTGGGCACCGGCTTCGGCGGCCTGCCTGGTCCAGCGCACCACCTCATCGCAGTTGCGCGCGATGTCACCGACCCAGGGGTCGGTCTGACTCAGGGCGAGACGGAGATTGGGCATGGCTCCGAGTGTAATCGTCTAACTGACGCTATGTCTGCACGGGCGTAGCCTGAGAGCGCAGTCTGGACAGACTAGACGGAGGTATTGGGATGAGATGGCAGGTGCAGGAGGCCAAGCAGAAGTTCAGCGAGGTGCTCCGATTGGCGGAGGCGGAAGGGCCGCAGGTGGTGACCAGGCACGGTGACGAGGTCGCGGTGGTCATCGACATAAGGGAGTACCGGCGGCTGCGCGGAGAGGATCTCTCCTTCGAGGAGTTCCTGCTGCGCAGGGCCGAGCCCCACCTCGACGACGCGGCCATCGCCGAGATCGACGCGATCGTGACGAACCGTGGGATGCCCCGCCCGGTCGAACTCTGGGAGGACTGATGGGCTATCTGCTCGACACCAATGTGCTGTCCGAGCTGCGCAGGCGGAACCCCGATCCGGCGGTGCTGTCCTGGGCAGCCAAGGCCACCCCACTGTTCACCAGCGCCTTGGTGATCGGCGAGATCCGCCAGGGAGTCGAGGCGCTCCGCCGAAGGGACACCGCTCAGGCGGACCGGCTCGCGGAGTGGCTCTCGACCGTTCGGCACAGCTACGCGGACCGGATTCTGCCGGTCACCGCCGAGATCGCCGAGACGTGGGGGCGGCTCACTGTCTCCGACCCGCTGCCGGTGATCGACGGGCTGCTCGCGGCCACCGCGCAGGTGCACGGGCTCACCTTTGTGACCCGCAACGTGAAGGACGTGGCTCGCACCGGAGTGCCTGTGCTCAATCCGTTCGAACCGGCCGACCCGGTCGGCTGAGGGTCGCCCGGGGGTGGACTCCGGACGAAGATCCGACATGATGGGGGCAGTTGTCACCAGGTCCCTTCGGGCGCGCCTCGGGACGTAACACGAACGTAAAGAGCAGAGGTGAGACTGTCCCCATGGGCAAGCAGCAGGAGTTCGTGCTTCGTACGCTCGAGGAGCGTGACATCCGTTTCGTCCGGCTGTGGTTCACCGACGTGCTCGGGTTCCTCAAGTCGGTCGCCGTCGCTCCGGCCGAGCTGGAGCAGGCGTTCGAGGAGGGGATCGGCTTCGACGGCTCCGCGATCGAGGGCTTCGCCCGGGTCTACGAGTCCGACATGATCGCCAAGCCGGATCCGACCACTTTCCAGATCCTGCCCTGGCGTTCGGAGACCCCCGGCACCGCCCGGATGTTCTGCGACATCCTGATGCCCGACGGCTCGCCCTCGTACGCCGACCCCCGGTTCGTGCTCAAGCGCACCCTGGAGAAGGCGTCCGCGCTCGGCTTCACGTTCTACACCCACCCGGAGATCGAGTTCTTCCTGCTGAAGAACCTCCCCGGTGACGGCACCCCGCCGATCCCCGCCGACCAGTCCGGCTACTTCGACCACACCCCGCGCGGGGTCGGCCACGACTTCCGGCGCCAGGCCATCACCATGCTGGAGTCGATGGGCATCTCGGTGGAGTTCTCCCACCACGAGGGCGCCCCCGGCCAGCAGGAGATCGACCTCCGCTACGCCGACGCACTCTCCACCGCCGACAACATCATGACGTTCCGTCTGGTCATGAAGGAGGTCGCGCTGGAGCAGGGCGTGCACGCCACCTTCATGCCGAAGCCGTTCTCCGACCACCCGGGCTCGGGCATGCACACCCACCTCTCGCTGTTCGAGGGCGACCGCAACGCCTTCCACGAGTCCGGTGCCGAGTACCAACTCTCCAAGGTCGGCCGCTCGTTCATCGCCGGCCTGCTCCGGCACGCCGCCGAGACCGCCGCCGTCACCAACCAGTGGGTCAACTCCTACAAGCGGATCTGGGGCGGCTCGCAGCGGACGGCCGGTGCGGGTGGCGAGGCCCCGTCGTACATCTGCTGGGGCCACAACAACCGCTCCGCCCTGATCCGGGTCCCGATGTACAAGCCCGGCAAGCAGGGCTCCACCCGCGTCGAGGTCCGCTCCCTGGACACCGGCTGCAACCCGTACCTCGCGTACGCGGTCACCCTGGCGGCCGGCCTGAAGGGCATCGAGGAGGGCTACGAGCTCCCCCCGGGCGCCGACGACGACGTCTGGGCACTCTCCGACGCGGAGCGTCGGGCGATGGGGATCCAGCCGATGCCGCAGAACCTCGGCGAGGCCATCGACCTGATGCAGCGCAGCGAACTCGTCGCGGAGACGCTGGGCGAGCACGTCTTCGACTTCTTCCTGCGCAACAAGCGCCAGGAGTGGGAGGAGTACCGCTCGGAGGTCACGCCGTTCGAGCTGCGGAAGAACCTCCAGGTGCTGTAACCGCAGGTCAGAGCAGGTCTGTAACGCATGAAGCCCCACGGGCCGGCGGATGGATTCCGTCGGCCCGTGGGGCGTTTTCGGTGCTTATGTCACTCCTGGGCCGTCTCTGGGCCGTGAGGCCGTGAAGCGGGAGCCCACCCGAGGGCGTCGTAGAGCGCATCCACGGCCCGCCGGGTCCGCCCGTCGCTGCTCGGCATCAGGTGCGTGTAGACCCGGAGCGTGAACCCCGGGTCGGTGTGCCCGAGATACCCGCTGAGCGCCTTGACGCTCTCGCCGGCGTCGAGCAAAACCGAGGCGTAGAAGTGCCGCAGGGCATGCATCCCGTCCTCCCGAGCGGACTGGAAACGTGCCCACTTCACCGGGGGAGGGATCACACCCGCGCTGACGAGTGCGGGCTTCCAGGCGTAGGTGTTGAAGTCGCTCCGCCGGACCGGGCCGCCCTGCTCGCGCGAGAACAGCAGCTGCTTGGTGACCAAGGGGCCGTCGGGTGTCAGCCAGGGCAGGGTCACCTGCTCCGGGGGGAACGCCTCCAGGTGAGCCGCGAAGATGTCGGCCACCCGTTCCGGCAGCGGTACATCGCGGACCTTCCCGCGCTTCGGCGGCGCGAACACCAGCCGCCCACCGATGTCCTTGACCTGGTAGCCCACGTGCAGCCATCCAGTGTCGGAGCGGATCTCATCAACGGGGAGACCGAACACTTCGCCCTGCCGCAGACCGCAGGCACCGGCCGCATCCACCATCGCCCGGTAGCGGGCCGGCAGCCCGGCCCGCACAGCCTCGACCCGGTCCGCCGTCCACGGGCGGACCCTCCCAGGGGCCCGTCCGGGCGGAGTCACGGCACGGGAGCGGCATGGGTTCGTTGTCCGGAGCCGGTCCTCCATCGCGGCCATGAAGATCGAGGACACGTTCCCGAAGATGACCCGGCGATACGAGGACGCCGGAATCGCCTTCTCCAACTCGCTCAGCCACTCTCGAATGTGCGACGGCTGGAAGGAGTCCATCGGGCGGATACCGAGGTACGGGATCGCGTGCCGGCGGATCTGCGCCTCGACTGAGGAGCGAGTATTCAGATCGGTGGTCTGCGACTCCAGCCACCGTTCTGCGAACTGACGGAACGTCACCCGAGCTTCCTGCGGGTTGATGTACTGCCCGCGCGACATGTCGGCCTCAATGTTGGCCAACCACTCTTCCGCCTTGCGCTTCTGACGATCGGGGAACGACTGGCTCTTTTCCTTGCCGTCCGGGCCGATGTACCGGGCCCGGTAGCGGGAGCCAGATCCGTGCCGACTGCTCTTCACTCGATGTGGCTTGCCGTCGGGGCCGGTCTCGGTCTTGAACCACCGGTCCTGGATGTGTCCGGCCAAGGGTCAGGCCACCTCTCGGTTCTGGTCGGCCACCCATTGAGCGACCTCGCTGGGGTCGTAGCGCAGGTGCCGGCCGACGCGGAAGCCGGGCGGACCGGTGCGCTTGCGACGCCACTGGTAGATGGTTTCCAGGGGGACGCCGAAGATCCGGGCGATGTCCTCAGGTTCGAGGTACGCATTGGGGAGAGGGCGGACTTGGACGTTCCTGTCACCGCGGTCGGCTGGACGCGCGTCAAGGAAGGATGTTCGACGGGTTGCCATTCTTGGGCATCTCCTCGATACGAAGGGGGCGGTGACCCGCTCCCTTCTCCCAGATCCGCTACCGCCGCTACCTCCGCTACCGCGCAGGTCAGGGGCATGATCGTGGTAGCGGATTGGGTAGCGGTAGCGGATAGGTGCCGCCACCGCCGGTGGGCGGTGGCGGCCGGGTCCGGCTACGGGGTGCCGGTGCTCGCAGTGGCGAGTTCGGGGGTGGGTAGCGGATGGCTATCCGCTACCTGCGGCTTATCCGCTACCGGAAACAGGGCTCTGACCTGCGAGGTAGCGGAGGTAGCGGAGGTAGCGGATTCCTGGGAGCGAGGCGGGCAGTAGCGCAGCCAGGCGTCGGCGAGGTCGGTGGCGTAGTAGCCCTTGGCGACGCTCTTGCCGGTCTTGATGTTGCGGGGCTTGATGGGCTGGTTGTCGGCGGTGACGTAGTCGCCGAGCATCTTGGACAGGGCCCGGGTGGTGAGGGGCTTGCCGTCGAGGTCGGCCCAGGGGGCGTCGTCCATCGCGGTGAGCTGGCTGACGAGTTCGGCGCTGAGCATGCGCTCGGCGCCGTCGAAGACTTCGCGCAGGTCTGTGAGCAGGCGGATGCCGACGGAGCCCTTGTCGTTGGCCTTGGCGGCGTGGACCAGGTGAAGGCAGGCGGCTCGGCCCCGCGCTGGCCAGTCGCCTCCGGCGGCGTCGGCGACGGCGAGCAGGGGCTCCCAGACGTCGGCGGGCCGGTCGTCGATGCCCTCCGGCAGCTCGGGGAAGGCGTCGGTGATCTGCTCGCGGATGCTGTCGGCCCAGGCGGCGAGCCGGTCGCGCAGCACGTTCCCCTGGGGGATGTGGATCCGCTCGCGGAACGGCTCGACCTTCTCGTTGGGTGCGCGGCGGCGCATCCGGATGACGATGGAACGGCTCATGATCGTGTCAGGCAGGTCCCCGAGGCCGCCCATCGCGAGGGCGGCGTAGACGGGGAACTTGGTGACCTGCTGGTTGGAACCGTCGCCCACGCACCGGTGGATGCCGCCGGTGCGCCGGTATCCGGCGTTGATGAGGCTGCGAAGTTCCTCGTTGCCGTTGGCCTTGGGGCCGAAGATGGCGTCGACCTCGTCGAAGAGGATGGTCGGCCGGCCGTCGGGGTCGGCCACGGTGCGGAACAGGGCGGCGTGGCTGGCGTCGGTGGTGACCATCGGCCGGGGGACCAGCGTCTCGATGACCTCCAGCGCGCGGGTCTTGCCGCTGCCGGGTTCCGGGGACAGGAACGGCAGGCGCGGCGTGGCTCCGAAGCAGTCCAGCAGGTGCGTGTGCGCGTCCCAGAGGACCACGGCGACGTAGGCGTGTTCGCTGGGGAACACGTTGAAGCGCCGGTGGTGGGCTTCCACCGCGTCCAGCAGCAGCGCGCCGCTCTCGGCTGCCGGTCCGCCGTTGCTCTGGGGCTTGCTCTTAGGGGCGGTGTGGGTGGGCTGGTTGGTCATGCTGCGGCGCCGGGGTTGTTGCGGATGGACCAGTTCAGGGCGCTGGTGACCACGCCGTCGACGTAGCGGGACTGGAGGCCGGCTGCCGCGCCGGCGCCCCTAAGAGCGTCTTCGACGTCAACGCGGTCGAGCTGGCCGCTGGCGACGAACCGTCCCAGGGCGCGGGCGGCTCGCAGCAGGGTGGCGTTGCGCTGGCCCTCGGGGGCGCTGGCAACGGCGCTGGTCTCGTTGACCAGGGCGGCGACCACGTACGCACCGGCCCGGTCGCCCGTCGTCGGCGCCGGGATCCAGGCGCGCCGGGGGGCGGGCTCCGGCTCGACCAGCAGGTCGGCGAGCCAGCGCGGAAGCGGGACCGGGTCCGTGCCGCATTCCACGGTGTAGGGGCGGCCGTTGACGGTGCTGTCGGGGGCGACGACGTAGCCACCGCCCGCGCGGGTGTCGATCTTCCACCCGAGGCGGCCGGCCGTGTTCCGCAGCAGCATTCCGTCTAGGGCGGTGAAGTAGAGCTGCCAACCCCCGCTCCACGTCCGGACGGTGAACGTCTCCGGCATCTGCTGCTGGTGACGGCGTGCCAGGTGGTCGAGCATGGCCCGGCCGTCGGTGATGCCCAGCTCGGCGACCTCCAGCGGCGCGGTGTCATCGGGGCTCTTGGGGACATCCAGGTCGATGACAACCAGGCGGGAGGGGCCGGTGGCCAGGCCGATGTTGTACGGGGCCTGCTCCCACGCCTGTCGGATGTTCTCCGGCGCCGTGGTGGCGCGCTGCTCCCAGCCTTGGTGGCCGTCGGCGCAGATGCCGGTGCGGGGGCAGCGGGCTTCGCCGTGGAGGGCGGGGCGCTTGGTGCCGGGGGCGAGGGGGAAGACGTGGAAGCCGCAGGCGGCGAGCGCGAGCGCGCTCTCCAGCAGCGGGTTCGAGCGTGTGGTCATCAGGGCCCTTTCGGGAAGCACCGCGCCCGCCCAGTGGCTAAGGGGCGGGCGCGGTGGTGGTGGGTCAGAGGGTGAACAAGGCGTCCGGCGCGGTGGCCTGGACGGTGGCGTGGTGCTGCTTGCGGGCGGCGGCGAGGGCGCCGTGGTGGCAGGCGGGGCACCAAGCGGCGAGCGCGCCGGCCGGGAGCGCGGTGGGCGGGCAAGAGCAGGTCCGCCGGGTGGATGGGGGCGGCGATGAGGCGGATGGTGCCGCCACCGTGCCGGTGCCCGTGGCCGCCGTCCTCGCGCTGGCAGCGGATGCCTCCGTCGTCGGCCTTGTGCTTCTTGCCGCACTGCCCGGTGCACCAGCAGCGGTACCCATGCGCCTCCATGACGCCCTGCCAGAGACCGGCGGCGGTCATGGGCGGGGCGGTCACCGCAGTGCCCCGAGCAGGTGGGCGTGCTGGTTGGCGTGCTGGGCCAGGGCCTGGACGGTGCGCTTGGCTTCCTGGGTGGTGCTGCGGCCGTGGTAGCCGCCGGCGGGCGCGGTCAGCAGGTGGAGCGGCACCGGGATGAGGAAGACGGCGGTGGTCAGCAGGGCCGGGTGGGTGACGGTCTCCGGCTGGACGCGCGCCTGCCAGGGGCTGGGGTTCCAGGCGTCGCGGTAGGTGTCCCAGTCGTCCATGCGGGTGGCGGGCCGCACGGCCAGGGCCCGGTGGGTGATGGGGAGTTCGGCGCGCAGGTGGAGGTTGCCTTCCTCGTCCCGGTCGGTGGTCAGGGTGGCGAGGTCGGGGCGGATGAGGACGTAGCCGGGGCTCATGACGGGGCTGGTGGCGATGTGCCAGGCGGTCATGGCGAACTCGACCGGGGTGAGCGGGTCGCGGGGGCCGCCGAACTGCTCGGCGCGGTCGGCGAGGTAGGCGCCGTAACGGGAGTGGCCGTCGGAGGCGCGCTCCCGGTCGTACACGTCGTCCGTGTAGGCGATGGTGTGCTCGTCGAAGCTGGTGTTCTGGGGCATGCTGGACCTCTGGTCTCGTCTCGTACGGGATTGATGGGCCCCGCAGTGGCCGGCTCTCTGCCAAGATCAGGCGGCTGCTGCGGGGCTTCGTGCTGTCCGGCCCGGGGTTAGAACGGGGGCTCCGCGGTGTCGCCGGGCCACTGGCCACCGGCGCCGACCGAGGCCGGCGTGCTGGCCGACCACTGATCGGCGGTCGGGCCTTGAGTCGAACTGGTCTGGGTGCGCTGGGCTTTGGTGACCGTGGCGGTCGCGAACCGCAGGCTGGGGCCGATGTCGTCCAGGTCCAGGCCGAGCATGGAGCGGTTCTCGCCCTCAGGGGTCTGCCAGTTGTGCTGCACCAGGCGGCCGGTGGCGACGACGCGCATGCCCTTGGTGAGGGACTCGGCGGCGTTGGTGGCGATCTCGCGCCAGGCGGTGACCCGCAGGAACAGCGCGGTGCCGTCCTTCCACTGGTTGGTGGTCTTGTCGTAGGAGCGCGGGGTGGAGGCGACGGTGAAGCGGGCCATCGCCACCCCGGCCGGGGTGAACCGCAGTTCGGGGTCGTCGGTCAGGTTGCCGACGACGGTGATGGGGGTGTCTCCAACGGACACGGGAGCCTCCAAGAAGGTGGGGCGTGCGGTGGTCCGGGAGCGGGTCTGCCCGTCCCCCGCACCACCCACCAACCGCCTTCTAAGCGGTTGCTGGGTAGCGCGGCCGGTCGAACAGCTCGGATACAGCGGCGCTCGGTGGTAACTGAGCGTCAGGAATGCTCGATGGTCGGCCCGCTGCCGGACTGGCAACGGGCCAGGGCCGCCGTGGGGCCGTCCGGGGCTCGATCGTGGGGGGTGTTCAGATCTGATCGGCTGGATTGGATTCCGCAGGTCACGATCGGTTCTCTGATCGGCGGCTGATCGGTTTCTGATCGGCTGCGGTACGGTCCGCTGCCGATCGGAAACCGATCGCCCGCCGATGGATCGCCGATCAGCCGCCGATCGCGTGTCAATCACGCGTAGTGACGGAGTGCACTGTGGAGGTCGTCGCGGCGAATGCCCCGGGGGCTGCCGTCGAGCTCGTCCAGGCGGACCGTGGACAGGTCGATGTCGGCTCGGCGAAGCTCGGCACTGAGGGCCTTGCCGACTTCCCGCAACCGGTCCTGCTCGGTCCGGACGTCCCATCGCCCCCACCGTTGGGGGTCGGCCCGCACCAGGTACGCGTGGAGCTGGTCGAGGGTGAGGCATGCGGCGTTCTCGGTGGTAAAGGCGTCGCGCAGGAGGGCCAGGACGGCCGGGGCTTCGGGCCGGGGGCCGGTGCTGCCCCTGGTCGTGGCCGGGTCGAGGGCGGGCAGGCCGGCGGCGAGCCGTTCCACCGCCCGCTGCTTGGCTCCGACGGCGTCCAGGAAGGTGGCTTTGCGCAGGATCGGGTCGGCCAGGCCGGGCGCGATGATGTAGAAGCAGCCGGCGTCGGCGAGGTCCCAGTCACCCGGGGACGGGGTGAGGCGGTGCGGCATCCAGCCCTCGGAGATCGCGGTGTCGGAGCCGACGACCAATGGCACGTCCGCCTTGCGGCACGGCAGCATGATGCGGATGCCGAACACGTCGGCGACGGCGTCGCCCACCACGTCGGCGGTGGCGTCCTGGGAGGCGAGGACGACGGTGAAGCGGGCCTTTCGGCCGATCCGCATCAGGTCGATGACCTTCGCTTTCTGCTTGGGCGTCAACTGCGGGTGCTCGTCCACGAACACGAACCCGGCGGGCGACTCGTCGGTGACCTGCCAGTTGTCGACGTCGTCGTCCATCACCTGGGCCCGTGCCTTGGCGAAGGCGATCGCGTCGTCCAGCGCGTCGTCGATGTCCTCCGGCGTGTAGGCCTTCCGGGCCGCCAGGCGCCGCAGAGGGCCGAAGCCGCGGCCGGTCGGGTCGATGTCCCAGGCGATGGCGTCCGTGCAGCTGGTGATGTAGTCCACCAGGCTCCGGATCACTGCCGACTTGCCACCACCCGGAGAGGCGATCAGCAGCACGTTCTGCCCAGCGAGGGTGACCTCGGTGGGGGTGGCGTCCATGGACGGTCCGAGGACCATGGGGTTCTTGATGCTGTTTGAGCGGGGCGGGTAGGCGGGGTGGGGAGGCATCGGGTCGAAGGCGTCCGAGGTGACGATCCGCAGTACCACCGAGGCGGCGGCGCTCTTCTGCGGCTGCGCCATCACTCCGCCTTGGCGGACGCCGAGCAGCACGTCCAGGTTGGCCAGCTTGGCCACCAGGTCGGCGGGCTTGCCCTTGGTGAGGCGGGCTTCCGCCCGCCAGCCCCACCGTTCCTTGGTGACGCCGGTGACCGACCCGACCGCCAGGCCCTCGGCAGCCAGCGCCCGCAGGATGCCGGCGGCGGCCAGTGCCGGATCGGTGACGTCGCGGACAGGGAACGGCTTGCCGGTGTCGCCGGGGAACAGCTCCTCGCTGCTGGTGGCGTCGGCGGGCGGGGCCTCGGGGCTGAATAGTTTGGCGGGCGGGGCGAGTTCGGGCAGCAGCAGGTCCTCCGGTATCGGGCGGTGGGTGAGGCGGGGCGGGTGAGTGCCGGTCCACCAGGCCAGGCCGGTGGCGGCGAGCCCGCCGAGCAGTGCGAGGGCCGGTTGGTTGACGGCCAGCATCACGGTTGCGGTGGCGGCGCCGAGCAGGGCGGCGCCGCGCCGCAGGCGGCCCAGCGAGCGGGCCCGGGCGATCTGCCGCTCGGTGGGCTGCACCGGACGGAAGTTGTCTTTGCGCAGCTCGTTCAAGGACTTCTCCAGGCGCCGCGCCGCCTCCCGTCGGAAGGTGAGGTCACCGCGCTGTGCCTGGGTGAGACCCCCGTCGGAGGCTTCCTCTTCCAGCCGCACGATCTTCTTGACCTCGGCGATGAGAGCGTCTTCGGCGTCGGTGCGTCGGTCGTTGTGGGCTTCGAGCTGGTCGGCGATGATGCGGCGGCGGATCTCGTCGCCGGACTGGTCGGCGGTGGAGGCCCAGTGGCCGAGCCAGGCGCCGAGGTGGCGGGCGCCGTCGCCGGTGCGGCGAGCCTGCGAACCGGCCCACCGGGTGGCCCGGTTGGGCACGGCGTCCTTGGCGGACTCGGCGCTGGCTGCCTCGGCAGCGACGGCGGATGGGTCAGTCTCGGTACTCAACTCGCTTCCTCCTGTGGCGCGTTGGTCTGGGTGGGGGTGTGACGCGGTTAGCCGATGAGGAGGTGGCCGAGCCAGTTGGCCAGCGGGATGGCGGACCAGGCGGCGGCGCCGCCGAGGGAGATGGTCAGGCCCCAGGTGGAGCCGGTGAGCGCTCCGGAGAGCATGAGCAGGCGCTCGCCCCACTTCTTGGCGAAGTACAGGAACAGGCCGCAGATCACGAGGATCGCCAGCGCGATCCAGGACCCGGAGAACGTCAGCTGGGTGTGCTGGCCGACATCCACCGCGCCACCTCCGCCGACCATGCCCCGGCTGACCAGGTCACCGGCCTTGTTGCCGGAGGCGGTGGTGGAGCCGGAGACCAGGGCGAGCAGGCCGCCCGCGCAGGACGACGCCAGCACCATCACGAGCAGGCCCAGCAGGTAGGGGACGAGGAACTTCTTCTTCTTGAGGGCCTTGAACTTGCGGCCGTTCTGGAAGTAGAGGAACGCGAAGGTGGAGACGAACAGCAGGAACCCGAACCCGGACCCGGCGAGAGTGACGGTGTGGGTGGTGTCGAAGGCGAGCGAGTTCACCGGGGGTCTCCGATCGGGAAGTTGAGCAGGTCAAGGGCGGTGCGGGTGGCGGGGTTCGGGGTGGTCACCGAAGGGCGCCAGTGCTGATGGCGGTGGCCAGGGCGATGGCCCAGGCAAGGGCTGGCGGGTGGGTGAGCGTGCCGAGGACGACGGTCCAGGCGGCGAGGCGGGCGATCGTGCGGCCCAGCGGGAGCCGGCGGACCCAGTGACGGACGATCAGAACACCAGTCAGCGCCATCAGCCCGAGGCACAGCCCGGGGTCGGCGATGTCGGCGGCCGGCGCGAACGAGCCGGACGCGTCGGCGACAACCGAGCGCCACAGCCAGGCCGGGCCCGCGAGGACGACCGTGGCGGCGGCGGTGTTGGGCCAGAGCTGGAGGGCGCGGCGAAGTGCGGTGGCGGCGCGGCGGACCTTGGGCCAGTCGATCAGGTGGTCCGCGTCGTCGGCCTTGAGCGGGATCGCGGCGTCCAGCCGGGCCTGTCGGCTCTCCTCGGTCAGTGCGGCGAGGTTCTCCGCGATCCCGTTCAAGGCGGCCGTGCCAACGACTGGTGGACGCGGGCGGGTCCAGAAGTCCTCCACCAGTCGCTCCGCCGCCAGGTCCCGGTTCTGGGGCGGGGTCGGGGCTGTCATGTCGGGGGCGTGGGTGGGGCGGGGAGGGATCTCGCTGGTGTCAGGCATCTGCGGCCCCCTTGCGGGCTCGGCGGAGCGGGGACAGGTAGGTGCGGGTGCCTATCGCGAGCAGCAGCCACAGGCTGGTGGCCGCGTTGGTGGCGAAGAAGGCGAGGAACAGCAGGTCGAGCACGGGTGCCTCCCTTCCGAGGTCAGTGGGTGAGCAGGAACCGCAGCAGCGCGGGGCCGGCGTGAACGGCGGCCAGGCCCAGCAGAGGCGATGCGGTGAGGCGGGCCAGGTCGGCGGCAGCGGCGCGGGTGTGGGCGGATCCCCGTCGGGCCAGGCGCCACAGCCGCACGGCGGCAAGCAGGTAGAGCGAGGCGGCGGCGGCGCGGGCGGGCCACCAGGGCAGGGCCCAGGCGAGTGAGGCGAGGTCGGCGGCCACCGCGATCGGGCGCCGTCCTTGGGTGGAGAAGCGGTGGGGCCAGGCGGGCAGGCCGCAGACGGCGGCCACCAGGTCACGGATGATCACGGGTCGGCCCTTTCGGCTGCGGCCAGCAGGTGAGTTGGGTGTCAGGCCAGGGCGTGCAGGGCGGCGCTGGCGAGGTCGAGTACGGCGCCGAGCGCGGACAGGGCGATCAGCGCCCCGGCGGCGGCGAACACCGGGAACAGCAGGTCGGCGAGCGCCTCGCCACCGATCGGCCGGCCGCATGAGGCGGAGCGGGCCCAGCCGAGCAGCAGCGGCACGGTGTAGACGGTGGCGAGGATCAGGAACAGCGCCCACAGCGGCAGCGCCGCCAGCGCGGACACAACAGCACGCATTCAAGGCCCCAAGGAGCGAAGGGACCGGGCCCCAGGCAGCGTCGCCGCCCGGGGCCGATCCGGCTGGTGTGGTGGCTAGTTGGCGGCGCGCAGGCAGGGCGAGTCGATGTGCGATCCGCCCTCCGTCGTCTTGAGGGCGGTGCGGGTCTGGGGGCCGACGACGCCGTCGATCTCGATCCCGGCGCAGGTCTGGAAGAGGGTGACGGCCTCGGCGGTCAGCGGCCCGAAGCGGCCGTCGACGGTCAGCGGGGTGAGCTGGGTGAGTTCGGCGTTGAGCTGGCGCTGGAGGTCGGCGACCGCCGAGGACGCCGCCCCCTGGGCCAGGGCGGTCGGGGCGGTGGCCTGGGCGGGGACGGCGGTGCCGAGGGCGATGGCGGCGGTCAGGGCGAAGGCTGCGGTGGCGGTGCGGGTGCGCAGGGTGCTCACGGTTGCGGGTCTCCTTCACGCGGGGGGAGGGGGCCGTGGTGGTCCCGGAACTCCCCTTCACCCCCGGCCGGTTGGGCCGGGGGATCAGGCAGCCACGGGCTTATGAACATGGGCATGACAGGGCATCGCGCACGGAAGTGGCGGCGCGGTTCCGAGCTGGGGTGGGGGTTAGCGGCCGAGGCGGTCGCGGCTGGTGCCGGGCGCGGGCCTGGGGCTGAGCAGGCGGCGGCCCCGGTTGTCGGTGGCGGCCGGCTCTGGGTGGACCTCGCGTTCGGGCAGCGTGACGTTCGCGTCGCTGCTGAACCAGGGGCCGGAGTTGGACTGGCCGCTGGTGCGGGTGGTGGTCGAACCCGACTGCGAAGCACCGGAGTTGCTGGCGATGCCGAGGTAGGAGCGGATGCCCATCACTGGCCCTTCCCGTCGGACGGGCCGCTCGGCGGCGGGGGCGGGGAGGGCTTGGGGTCGTGGCCGTAGCCACCGTTGACGTTGTAGTCGCTCATGACGGTGATCTCCTGTCCGGTCAGGCGGATGCGATGAGGGCGGCGGCGGTCTCGAAGGTGTGGTGGAACGCCTGGTCGAGGGCGTAGGCGCCATTCATGCCGTAGTCGGTGAGGCGGACGAAGTTGGCTTTGCCGGTGGCGTCGGCCAGGCGCCGCAGCGGCTCGCGGCGGTCGGCGGCGTAGTGCGTGGCGGCCGACAGGGCCAGGGCGACGGCGACCGGGCCGGGCCGCAGGCGGACGCCGAGCACGCGGGAGCCGAGCAGCAGAGCGGCGGCCTGGGTGGCGGTGTAGGTGACGACGTGGGCGGCGCAGGCGCGGCGGCCGGCCGCGCTGGACTGGCCGTCGTTGTGGTCGTGCTGGCCCTTGTTGCTGGCCTGGTGGTCGGTCTGCACCCAGTGGTCCGCCAGATCGGCGGAGGCGCGGAGCAGGGCGTAGGCGGCGGCGAAGCGGGCCGCTCGGGAGTGGGACACGGCTGTCTCCAGTTGGGTCAGGCGGCTTGGGAGTGCTCGGAGTTGAGGCGCTGGTAGACGCGGCCGACGTAGGACGGCGCGCGGGTGGCACGGCGGCCGGCCTCGCGCAGCGGTACGCGCTCGCGCCAGCACCGCTCGATCTCGGCGGCGGCGTCCTCCTCCGACAGGCGAACCGGCGCGGGCTCCTCGCTGTCGTCGTCGCCGTCCACGGTGGACAGCTCACCGGTGGCGGCGTCCACGGCGGTGGACGGCTCGGCCGATTCAGCGGCCACCGGCTCCGGTTCAGTGGACGGCGTGGTGTCCACTGGGTCCGGCAGCGTGTTCCCGGAAGCGTCCGGGGCGGACTCCGGGATGCTCTCGGCCGGAGTCGGGTTGGTCTCGGTGGGGGCGGTGGGTGTCCACTGTGCGGCGGTGGGCGCGGGGTGGACGGTGATGCTGTCCACCGGAGCCGCTTCGAGTACCGCAGGGGCGGCCGGAAGTGACGCGGGAAGCGCGCCAGCGGGCACCAGCTCGACCGCCTCGGGAGTGGCGGTCGGTGCGGTGTGCAGCGGCCACGGTGCCGCTTCGGGCTCGGGGAAGGTCGGCGGCTGGTGGTGCTGCCGGGCGCGGTGGGCGAGGTGGACCAGGGCCTTGCGGTAGGCGGGTCCGGCCTCGGCGACCAGCAGCAGCAACAGGGGCGGGATCAGGTGCACGGCCACGCCGACCAGGTCTTTCACCAGGATGGAGTGGCCGATGTTGAGCCAGACCGTGGACAGGCCGGTGGCCCAGCGGAACAGCCGGGTCCACCATCCGCCGTCCGCGCCGAAGCGGGCCAGGACGCTGTCCGCTTGGAGGGCGAGAATGAAGCAGCCGTCCGTGCCGATGACCATGATCGGGCCGGTGCCGTAGCCGGTGGAGTGGGCGTCCACGAAGGGGGCTGCGGTGAACATGCTCGCCGCGACCACCGCTCCGGTCAGCACCCACGTGGCGGCCGTGATGACCGCCGACGTGCGCCGTACCTGCTCCTCGGTGGGCACCTCCGTGCCGTCCAAGCGACCACCGGTGTCCACCGGGTGGGTTCGGTGGGCGTTCACCGTCCACCACCTGTGGACAACCCGAGCGCGTTGCGGTCCCGGTCGCGCAGCACCGCCAACTTGAGCTGATGCCGCTGGGCGTCGGCGGCGTTGCGCTCGGCCGCCAAGCGCACCCGACGCAGTGACTCGTCCACCTGAACCGTGCCAGTGGCCATCACGCCGCCTCGCCGTACGTGGCGGGCGCGGCCACCGGTCGGGTGGTGGACAGGCGGCGGAGCAGCGGGACGGCTGCGGTCCGCAGCAGGCGCTCCGCGTAGGCGGCCAGCTCGAAGTCCTCGCGGCGCAGGTCCTCCAGCACCGCGCCGGCCACCTCCAGCCGAATCGTCCGCTCCTCGGCGGACTCGCCCGGCACGCCGGCGAACAGCTCCTCGTCCACGCCGAGCGCCAGCTCGGCGAACTCATCCGGACTGTAGGCGCGTTGGCCTGCGACAATGTTCCTCATGGGTTGTGGTTCCTTCCAAGTAGGCACGGCCCTGAGCGGCTCCGGTGTTCCAGCACCGGGGCCGCAGCCGTAAGGGACGGGGTGGATCAGGCGCTCAACGAGCAGCCGCGGGACCCGACGTACCGCCGCCGAAGCGGTGCACGCCGGGAACCGTGAACGCTGGTCGAGAAGCCTCACCGGCAAACGGCACGGTGAGGCGGCCTATGGGACTCGCGGATCATCAGGCCCATCGGGACCTCCTCCAGTTGGCACGGACAAACGGATTCACACTGCAAGGGGGGCCACGCCCCCACTCTCCGGCCGTTGCTCGCGGTCACCGGGCCACCTCGCCAGTAGGAGCCGAAGCCCCCGTTCCTCTGGCCTTTGCGGAGATTGCAGCGTCCTCCGCCTCAGCTCACAGCCACCCAGTTCGGACAGCTGCCGCCCCTAGCCGCAGGGCGTATTTGCGCAGTTCAGAGCAGCCCAAAGAAGGGCCAGAAGCTCGTCAGCCTCGCCATGCGAGACATGTTGAACATGTCTCTTACGATGACGTGAGAGTGACGCTGCGTCAAGTCCTTCGTTTGGTTGGGCCGGAGAGCTTCCCGACCGCGCATCACTAGATTCGCCCGTTGGGCCATGTCGAGATACGGCGGCACTGGACGGCTTCAGCCCGACCTCGCTACGGTCAAGTCGTCCCGCATCGTCCAAGCGGCACAACTTCGTCCAGGGGAGGGCGAGATGGCCAACGAGAGACTCCGAGGCGCAATCCTGGCCAGTGGCCTGACGGTCGAGCAGATCGCGGACAGGCTCGGCGTCAGCGCGCGCACGGTTGAACGGTGGGTGGAGGCCAAGGACCAGCGCCGTCCATACCGACGCTTTCAGTACGCCTTGGCGAACCTGCTGAAGCGCGATCTGTCTGAGCTCTGGTCAGACGAACAGACCAGCGCTGAAACCATCGAGGCGGGCAGGGCGGAGTTGGTCACGCTGTACCCGCATCGCGCGGTCGTCCCGAAGGAGCTGTGGACCTCGCTCTACGCCGGCGCGAGGCGACAGTTCGACCTGGCGGTCTATGCAGGCTTCTGGTTGTCCGAAGACCCGCTCTTCTTCCGGCTGATCCGAGAGAAGGCGGGTGAAGGTGTGCCTGTGCGGCTCATGCTGGGCGACCCCGACTCCGCTGGCGTGGCCCAGCGCGGTGAGGACGAGGGCATCGGCCCAGCGATGGCAGGCAAGATTCGCAACGCGCTGGCCAACTACGCACCGCTGTTCGGTGTGCCAGGAGTTGAGTTCCGGCTCCACTCGACCACGCTCTACAACTCCTTGTACCGGGCCGACGACGACATGCTCGTCAACGGCCACGTCTACGGCGTAGGCGCCTACCTTGCGCCTGTTCTCCATCTCTCGCAGGTCCCAGGCGGTGAGCTGTTCAGCACCTACGCGGCGAGCATCGAGCGAATCTGGGAGAGTGCTCGGACGATCACATCTCCTGCGTTCGCGAGTGAGGCAGCATGAGCCGCGTCGACTACTACCACGATCCGGAAGCGCCGCCGGCTAACTCGGTCGTCCCGTCGGTGACCGCAGTGGTCACAGACGAGACCGGACGGCTGCTGCTGATTCACAAGACGGACAACAACCTCTGGGCACTTCCCGGGGGCGGTCACGACGTCGGAGAGTCCGTTGCCGAGACCGTAGTGCGTGAGGTCCGGGAGGAGACGGGTATCGACGTCGAGGTCATTGCGGTCACAGGGCTGTACACGGACCCCGACCACGTCATGGCGTACGACGACGGCGAGGTCCGGCAACAGTTCTCGATCTGCTTCCGGGCCCGCCCGATCGGCGGTGCCCTTCGTACCAGCGAGGAATCAAAAGAGGTCCGCTGGGTAGCCCCAGCGGACCTCGGAGACCTGGAGATTCACCAGTCGATGAGACTCCGGATCAAGCACGGCCTTGAGCCCGAGAGGGTCCGGCCGTACATCGGTTAGGCCCTCTCGTCCGTTCGAGCGAGTCGGCGCTCCACCCGCTCTGCGGCGGCGTGGATCTCGGGTTCGGCGCGGCGAATGAACCGCCCGACGATACTGTCCGGGCCGTACCGGCCCACGATCTCGGCGACCCTTGCCGGGGTCGTGGTCGAGGTGCCGTCAGGGGTGGTCGTCATGTCGCAGTAGATCAGCGCGTCGACCAGGCGGGGTTCCTCCAGAGGGAACTCGGTTTCCAGCTCCTGGCGGAGACCGCGCTCCTCTGCTTCGAGCAGTGCGCACGAGTGGTGGGCCACGAGGCGGACGATGCGCTCGTCCACCTTCTCGACCTGACGCAGGAACCGTGCCCCGTCCAGCGGGTGAAAGCCAGTGTCGCTGATACGAGGGGAATAGCCGATGTCGTGGAGCACTGCGGCGGCTTCCAGCAGTTCGGCGTCCGGGCCGAGGATCGGAGCCAACGAGCGGGCTCGGTCGGCTACCCCCTTGGAATGGGCCCAGCGGCGAGGGAGGTCGTCAGAGAGCAGGGATTCGGCGAGGTCGTAGGCCCACACAGTTGAGGTCCGTTCTGAAGCGGGGACGTGTCAGTTGTGGTTGGTCGGCAGTGCCCGAACGTGCCGGCCCTTGCCGTGGCGAGCCTCTAGGACTCCTGCGCCTTCGAGTTGAGCGAGTGCCCGACGGACGGTGCCACGCGATGCGCCCGTCAACGCGCAAAGGTCCTTCTCGGACGGGAAGCTGTCGCCAGCCGTGAGCTTGTCCGGTCCGATCAGGGCGGTGAGCTGGTCGAGGATGGGCGGCTTGCCGTCTTGGCCGGCGACCATCCAGCCAACCCCAGGCTGAGACTTGATGAGCCCCTCGCTCGCGAGCACATCCAAGGCCCTTTTCACGGTGGTTCGCGCGACGCTGTGAGTCCCCATCAGCTCCGCCTCGGACGGCAGCGCAGTCATCTGAGAGCCACCGATGATCTCTGCGCGCAGTGCGTCGGCAATGCGCAGGTACGTGCCGCGCGGGCTCCGCTCGGACACTGGCCACTCCTTCCGTACGATCGATTCCTGACCAGGATGGACGATGAGAGCGTACGGTGACCAGCTTCCCTGAGGAGCCGAAGCCCCTGGCCGTCGGGGGGTGAGGGCGCTGGTGTGGAACATGCGCGGAACGCTCAGAGCCTGGAGGTAAGCGCGCAGATGAGCGGCAATAGCCGCGATGCGCTTGAAAGTTGGTGTGGACTCACCGTCACCGGAGCTCAGCGTTCACGCGCTCCGCGACACTGGTCCCGACCAGCAGGGCTGGTCGGGGACCGGTGTCGCACTGAGCGGGTGATGGGTGATCAGATCAACATGCCATCACTGCCCTCCCAGCGTTGGCTGGCTCCAGGAAGCGGCCGAGGCAGCAGTGTTGCGCAGAGATCTTCTCTGCGACGTCAAGGCCGCGCGCGGCCTCCGCCGCTCGCCGTCGGTCTTGCCTTCGCCCCGCTTCGGCGGCGACCGGCCGCGCCAGGCGGAGGAACGGTTCGAGGGTGGCCCAACCCCGCCGTGGCTGGCGGCGGGTGGTTCCACGGTTTTACCCACCTGTCCGGACCGGGACCCGCACCGAACAAGACCGGGGGGCCACTCGGCCAAATTGCGGTCAGGCCCAAAAGCCCTGACCGAGACGCGATGAGCTTGCGGCCCCCCGATCACGCTCGGACCCAGACCAGACAGCACACCGGCCAAAACCGCTCCACCACCCGCTGGATGCCGCTACCGTGAAACAGGAGCATCCAGCACAATGCGGACTGGTGCACGCCATTCGATGATGGTCTAAAGTTGGCCAACAAGATTCCAGGCGATGGCGCGCCTCCTGTTCTTCATTGTAGAAGGGGAAAAATGAAACCTTGGTCTGTGCAATGGAACAACTTTCGAGGCTTCTCTAGGCCTACATCGCTAGACTTTCCGCGCCTTACTCTTCTAATTGGAAGGAATAATGTCGGGAAGACGTCGGCATATGCTCCGCTGTTGATGCTCCGGCAGACGCTGGAGGCCAGGAATCCCCGAACTGCCCTGCTGACAAGCGGCGCCATTTTTGATGCCGGAACATATCGGGATCTAATTACGGATCACAATTCCGAAAAAAAGCTCACCTTTTCCATTGGGCTGGATTCAGAGAGCTTCTTCGGTCAACGGCGGCAAAGGGTTGCAGTCCCCCGTGCCTTGGAGGTCTCCTTCTCTGAAGGCGGCGGGGGTGAGATTGCTCTGTCAAAGTATCGAGTGGTGGATTCGGGCAATGCATCGCTTATTATGCGATCGCTTCGTGCGGACGGCACCTATAATGTGGCGTCACCAATTCTTCCCACGTCCGAATCGATCGGCAGGCCACTGCGGGAGGTTTCGGGACTCAGGAAGGCTCTCCGAGAAGAGCGCCCAGAAGGGTTCCTCTTTAGTGGATATGGCGCGCTAGGGATGCCGAGCTCATGGCGGGAAGATGAGGATCGGTGGAAAAAGTCTAGGCACTGGTATGTGGCAGCAAATGATCTCGTGGATCTCCATATGGATGTCAATAATGAGATCGAGAACCGCCTGAAGTCAATTTCCTATCTGGGCCCGCTAAGGTCGCTCCCTAAGCGGACCTATCGGGTTTCTGCGGAGCCCCCAACCGACGTCGGCCGCGATGGAGAATTTGCCCCAGAGCTCCTTTTTCGTAGGGCAGATGATGAGGTTCACGAGTCAGTCAATCGCTGGCTGCAGGCTCTCGGGTATGGAAAGTTGGTGTTCTCTGCGCCAGCAGAGGATTTCTTCCAGGTTCACCTTCGCCCGGAGGGGAGATCTACGACGGAGGTAAACCTCGCGCACTGCGGAATTGGACTATCGCAGCTCCTTCCGATGCTCGTTCAAGGCGCTATTACGCCAGTCGGCGGAACCTTGATCTCGCAGCAGCCCGAGATTCATCTAAACCCTGCCCAGCAATGCCAGGTATCGGACTTTCTCATTGAGACGGCAGTACATGGGAAGAGGGTGATTGTAGAGACGCATAGTGAGCACGTTCTGCTGAGAATTAGAAGGAGGATTGCTGAGGGGAGGATCGACAGTGGTGACGTTGCAGTTTACTTCCTTGACAAGGAAGAGGGTCGCACTGTAATTGAAAGAATCCCTATGGGGGGCATGGCGGAGGTCGAGCCATCCGCATGGCCAGTGGGGTTCTTTGAAGAGCAGCTTGAAGATTCTTTTGCGCTCGCTGTGGCTCAGTCGAGAAAGAAGCGCGCGTGACTAGGGAAATCTCCGAGATCTGCGCGACTGATTTTGTAATAGATACAAACGTGCTAGCTCACTCCTGCCGTGATGATTATCCGCTGTACGATTCGGCTTTCGCTCTTGTGGCGTGGATTGCTGAGCAGAAAGGTGCAGCTTGGGTGCTGGATGACAACGGCAAGAAGGCCCCTGCGATAGAAACAAGCACTCTTTATGCAGAGTATCTCGCGACTCTTCCACCGCAGAGCCTCCCATTGATACTCCTGGCGCGATACATGCGTTTTGGGATGGTTGGGTTTTCCCCGCGGCCGGACCAGAAGCTACGCGAGGGGATCAGATTATTGATCCCGAGAAACAAGAAAGACCAAGTGGTTCTTGGTGCGGCTGCGGGGTCTGTCGACAGGGTGCTCTTCAGCAACGACGAGGACGACTTCTCCTACGATGTGAGGCAAGAGGTCGCTGAAAGCATCGATGTTCTGATCCTGTCTTCGGACGAGGTTCATGGGACTTCCCCGGGCAGCTAGATAGTCGGCAACGCCGACGCAGGTAGGGATTTATCAGGCTGGGCCATGAGGAGAGGCGCAGTGGCTGCGGCGCCTCTAGGCAGCCACAGGCTGGGCGTTGCGGGTGCGCTTGGACGAAGGCAAGCAGTCGCGGCAAGTCGAGCCCGTGGACGCATTGGAAGTCCGTCGCAGGTGCACTTCCTTCCCTGGCAGGAGGGTGCTCGGCCGAACTTATGAGTCCGTCGTCAGTAGTGGATGACCGGCCTGTGGGCGATGAGCGTGGCCTGATCTAGAGCCGCAGTCCGAACGAGCGGGGCGAGGTGAAGATGGGCTGGTACCAGTTTCGCTACCTAATCAAGGCTCGCGGCGCTGGCCCGCCGCTCGCCGTCGCTCCTCTCTTCGCCCCGCTTCGGCGGCGCCGGCCGCGCCAGGCGGGGGAAGGTGGGTGGGTGGCGAGACCCGCCGGGGCCGGGGCGAGTGGCTGGCCGCTGCGGTGCAGTACGTTCACTACACACTGGAGACGGCGACAAGGGGACGGCATGGCCGTGTGGGGCCGCAGCGAGCAAGAGTGGGATCAACTTGTCGAGGCCGGGTACAAGTTCCTCGTGGAGCGGGCGCGACTGCACAAGGTGACCACGTACACCGAGTTGAACGCGACCCTGATGAGGCGTACGGGTTTCGGGGGCTTTGACTTCGAGCGGCCCGATGAGCGCGCCGCGATGGGGCATTTGCTCGGACTGATCGTTGAGCGGGACGTGCCGGACAACTCACGGCTAATGATCTCTGCGCTGGTGAACTATCTGGGCGATAACAACGCTGGCCCTGGTTTCTACGAGCTTGCTCGACGGCGCGGCCTCCTTCCGAAGGGAGCCTCGGAGTCGGCCAGGCTAGAGTTCTGGGTGGGGCAGATGAATGCTATTTACGACCGGCATGCCCAGGGCTGAATACCGGTCGTGGACGAGGCTGATGGGTCGCCTGTGTGCTATCAGTCCTCGTGGCCTTGGATGTTGAAAGGAGGCGATGGTGACGGCACAACCTGGGCACCTACGTGAAGAGACTTGCATACGTCTCAATTGTCTTTAGAAGCTCATAGGAGATCTGGCGGACAGACGCGGCCACCATATTGCCGCTAAGGGGCAGATTGGCGCCGCTGTAGAAGAAGATGAACCCGAGCCCGTTGTGCTTAGCAAGGCTTTCATATGCAGCATTCAGGTTCGGGTCAACGTGTGCCCCGCCTTCCTTGTTTGCCATAGTCAGGACGAATTTCTTCCTGCACCATAGCGTGCCATCGGAATCACGCGCGATGTCTTCAGTCCACCATGCGTCGAAGGTAGCAGGCGGGTTGATCCGGTTGGGCGGAAGCGGGAGCCTATCGAGCGGCGGGACGTAGGAAGCTCCCACCCCTGCTGTCACCTGCATAATGACAAGCCCGGGCGAACTCGGCAATAGGTTGGTCGGGTCGATGTGGTAGGCCGTGTCCATGAAGGTCATCTGATGCTTCACGCCGAGCTGGTCAAGCAATGAGTGGCTCTGCTGTGTGTTGTGAAGCAGTACGCGCAGGGCCACGGCGAGGCGCTTCGCCTCAGCTTCGAAACCCTCATCGAACGAGGCTGACGACGCCTTCAGAAAGCTGAGATTCTCCTCAAGCAGCATAAGGAGGTCCGATCGGTCTCGCTGTGGCACTGTGATCCTTTCGGCCCGATACCTCTTGGCGGGGCAAGCGTACCGAGATGAGCCGGACCAGGACGCTATCTAGATGAACGGATCGCCACTCGGGCAGGCGCTCTCCGGGCGTCAGGGACTACGCCGGGCCGTCTGTGGGCCGTGCGAGGCGAACCGAGGGCAACCGGCGACGACAGTCGCCGACGGCTCGATCCCAGGTCCGGAGCGTGCGGCCGGGTAGAGCCGCACGTCGATCGGACGGCTCGTCAGTTCCTGCGCAACAAGCGCCAGGAGTGGGAGGAGTACCGCTCCGAGGTCACGCCGTTCGAGCTGCGGAAGAACCTCCAGGTGCTGTAGCCCAGGTCAGCGGGTTTCACCGAACGTAAGAGGGCTCCGGCTCAGCGGATCATCACCGCTGAGCCGGAGCTTTCTTGGTCTCTCAAGGGGCGGCTGGCGGCGCAAGTGGTCAAGTTTGGAGCAGAGATTCCAAACGGGGTCGCTTACCTTCCCGAAGGCACCACCATCGGGGACCTTCCCCTCCCCCACCTGTTGCAGCCTCACCACGAGGCCAGCTGGGCGCTCCCGCTGGACATGGCTCAGGCAATGGTCTCCGCCGCATCCGGAACTTGGCCGGACAAGGACTTGAGTCGGGTGCGGATGTTCGTTCAGGTAGCGGGCCGCCAGAAGATCTACGCCAGGGGCTCTCTTCGCCTCTCCGCAGACTAGGCAGTCAGTCCACTGGGAACCCAGCCGTGCCACAGCCATGCCAGATCGTGCGGTACGTAGCGGTCAGTCAGAGCCCTTGGCGGACTGGTTAGTCGACCCCAGCCAAGGCCGCGTTCGTGCAGGTCGCTCATTGTGAGCACCTCCCGCCCTCCGGAGGCGGTGGTGTCGGCGTCGACCGTTATGGTCCGACCATGATGATCAGACCGTCTAGGACTTGGCGCGAAGGCGTAGCCGAGGAGGCGCGCGAGCTTGCAGCAGGCACTCTTGATCCCGAGCAGGCCTACATGGCGAGCCTCTTTCCGGAGGCGCTTTCGGCCGCCACAGATGCCGTCCTCCAGGACTTCGAGACTGACGTTCGTGCGCTCGCAGAACCATCGGACGAGCAAGTCTTGGAGGTGGTCAAGCGCGTAGTGCTCGCGTTGAACGCCGTCAACGAGTCTTTCGATCATGCCGCCTACGAGACCGGCGAGCGAGAGCAACTGTGCGACTACATCGACCAGGTGCTAGCGAACAGCGGCAATGACGTTTCAGCGCTTACAGCGCGCCACGGCATAGACCGACATGCGATCACGGATGAGTGGCGTGACTGGTGACAGCGATGCGCAGGCCAGCAAGCGCTGTTGTGAGCGTCTAACTGCGCCACAACGGGGGCGCACAGCGAGGTACTTCCACGGACACTCACGGACTATCAGCACAGGTCAGTGGCACTACGTGCCCAGGTCGATCAGGTGTCCGAGTTGCTTCGGGGCGAAGAGGCCCGATCATCATGATCCGGACCAGTGGCGGACCACGAGCGGTGGGCTACCAACTGATGGCACGTCAGAGTTGCTCCGCTCAGCGGACTGTAATCTGTCGATGCTGTGGTGCAGCCTGGAGCTGTGTCACAGTCGCGCCAGAACAGGTGGTACGTGACGGGCAGTCGGCGGGAGGACCGGATGACGGAGGGCGCGGCCGGTTCGGTGGGCGGTAGGAAATAGGGCTGCCGGACGGAGCGGGGGCGCGCCTAGGATCGGGTTCATGATGTCGCGAAGGTCGGATGCCGCGTAAGGCCCCGCGTGTGGTGCGTGCCGCTCTGACTGATCGTCTGGAGCGTGGTGCGGTCAGTTTGCTGTTGATCGGTGTCTGTCCTGGGATACCGCTGTGTGGTGCCGTGCACACGTATCTCTTTGTCGACGGCCTCGACCTGATCACGCGGAGCAATGCTCACGCGGTCGGTGGCCCTCCGAGTCAGTTGCTCAGGCCCGGCGGGCCGCTCTACCCGACGGACCGGGCCCGGACTGTGGGTGTGGCGGTCCAGGATGAGGCGTCCGGCGGGGAGGCGGGGGTTGAGGTCCGGATCCGGTTGCGGGGCAAGGTCGTCATCTGGAGCGATCTGATGTACCCCGGCGTCGACGGCGGGGTAGTTGGGGAGGTTCGCTTCGACCTGCGTCAGTACCTGGCCGAGATCGAGCGGGGCTACGCGCGATGGGGCCGTCGCAACGGCAGTCGATCGTCGGAGGTCGGTTGACCAGGGTGATGTCACTTCGGCTGGAAGGTGTTCAGGACGGTGGCGAACTGCTGCTGGGTGGTGGTCAAGTCCCCCTCCGGCGAGGCCAGGTAGATCGCGTACTCGGTGCCGTTCGTCGCGACGAACGCTTGGTCGACCGCGTGTCGCGGGCCGCGTTTGGCGTCGGTCCAGCTGAACTCCCACAGGGCGCCGTAACTGCCCTGGTAGACGTTCGCCTGCAGGGTGATCCGCTGGTAGTCGGTCTGCTGGCCGACGGTCTGTTCCAGTTCCAGGAAGTGTGCCTCGGAGCTCTGCGTTGCGCCGGGGCCGATGCCGAAGCGGAGCAGGTGGAGCCCGCCGTCGGGTGAGTAGTCGATCTGGCCGCCGGTCTCGGTGCGGGTCCAGTTCTGCGGGACCGCGACGCGGAAGCCGGCCGGATCGTCCACCCAGCGGAAGCCCGCCGGTGCCGCCGGTACGGTCGGCGCGGCGGAGGTCGGCGGCGAGGCTTTGGGTGGGCTGGACGGCGGTTGTGAGGTCGGCGTCTGCGAGATGGGGGGCTGGGTTATCGGGGCKGGGGTCGTCGGTGGTTGAGAGCTCGGCGGGGTGGTCACAGGGGCGACGACGGTTGTGTTCTGGGCAGCGTCCTCCGAGCCGCTGTTGACCACCGCGAACACCACACCACCGGTCAGGAGCGCAGCCAGTACGGCGCCCCCGACGACCAGCAGGGTTCGGCGACGGCGGCCGTCGCCGGGCGGGCCCGGGGGACTCGGGGCAGGGGGAGCCGGAGGCGGCGGTGTGGGGCCCGGTGCCGGGGGCAGCTGGATCGGGGTCGGGGGTGTGGTCTGGGTCGGGGCGTGGGGCTGGGTCGGGTGGGTGCCCGTGCCTGTGCCGGTGAGTGCGGTCTCGGCGAGCATGGCCAGCGCCTGGTCCGCCGTTGGGCGTTCGGCCGGGTCCTTGCGCAGCAGTGCCTCGATGACGGGAGCGAGGGCGCCCGCGTGCCGGGGTTCGGGGAGCGGGTCGGCGATCACCGCCTGGAGGGTACCCATGGTGGTGGTGCGGTGGAACGGTGACTGGCCCTCCACCGCCGCGTACAGCGTGGCGCCCAGGGACCACAGGTCGGACTCGGGGCCGGGGCGGTGGCCGTTGACCCGCTCCGGGGCGACGTAGTCCGGCGAGCCGACGATGTCGCCGGTGCGGGTGAGTCCGGGCGCGCCCTCCAGCAGGGCGATGCCGAAGTCGGTGAGCACCGCCCGACCGCCACGTTCCAGCAGTACGTTGGCCGGCTTGACGTCCCGGTGCAGCACGCCGTGCCGGTGTGCCTGGTCGAGCGCCGCGAGCATCTGCTCGCCGACCTTGGCGGCGTCGCGCGGGAGCAGGGTGCCCTCGGAGTCGATCACGTCGGCCAGGGAACGGCCGTCGATCAGCTCCATGACGATCCACGGCCGACCGTCCTGTTCCAGCACGTCGTAGACCGTGATCACCCCGGGATGCTTGATCTTCGCCGCCGCCCTGGCCTCCTGCTGCATCCGGGAGTTGAGAGTGGGCAGTTCGCGCTCCGGGATGCCGCTGACGCTCAGCTCCTTGACGGCGACCAAGCGTTCCAGTTTGGTGTCCCGGGCCTTCCAGACGGTGCCCATCCCGCCGCGCCCCAGCTGCTCCTGCAGCAGGTAGCGGTCGGCCACCACCCGGCCGACGTCGGGCGCACCATCGTCCTGAGAGCTCATGCCGAACCCACTGTCCGTCCCATGGTGTCCCCGAGCTGCTCCTCCCAGTCTGCTGCCGCACGCCGTCCGGCGCGCCCCGGGCGGCGCGGCGCCGGTCGAGCTGCCCCCCGATCAGACCGTGCGGAGAGAAGGGCCAGATTGAGCAGTCGTCAGATCGTCAGGCCGGACGGGCCTTTCAGGCCCGTTCCGCCGCGAGGAGCTCGGCGACGATCTCGGTGCCGAGGGCGTAGGCCGGTACACCGGCGGTGATGAGGGCGGTTTCGGTGACGCCGATCAGGTCGGTGAAGGTGGCGCCGGTGTGGAGGGCGCCCCGGGCATGGATGCGGGCCGGGGTGGGGTGGTTGAGGGCCAGGAGCTGGCCGAAGTGGACGAGTTGCTGGACCCGGGGGCCGAGCGGGTTGTCGGTCAGCACGATGTGGCGGAGGGCCGCGAGGGCGTCCTCGGTGGGGAGGCGGCCGAGGTGCTGGGCCAGCTGGAGGCGGTCCTCGACGCCTTGGGGGACGGTGCCGAGGGTGCCGCGGTAGCGGTCGCGGATGGCGTCGGCGGGGGTGTGGTCGGTCATGACGCGACCCGGGCGATCGAGGTGCGGACGGCTTCCAGGGCGCCGGCGGGGAAGTCCACCGCTCCGCCGAGGGCCACGGCGGCGAGCTCCGCCTCGGCGCTCTCCTCGATGGCGACGACCAGGTGGGCGGTGGCCGCCGAGTCGGGGCCGAAGACCAGCAGGCCGTGGTTGGCGAGCAGTACGGCGGAGGTGGTCGGGCGCAGCTCCAGGACCGAGGCGATACCGCGGACCGAGACGTCCGAACCGCGCGGGCCCCAGGGCACCACCGGGACGTCCTCGGGCTGGCCGAAGCGGAGCATCGGTTCGGTGCGGCAGGGCAGCGGCCGGTGGGCCACGGCGAAGGCGGTGGCGGCGGGGGAGTGGGTGTGGATGATCGCGCCCACCTGGGGGCGGGCGCGGTAGACGGCGCTGTGCATGGCGATGATCTCGGTGCTGACGGACCGTAGCTCGCCGGCCAGCAGCTGCCCGTCCAGGCTGACGGTCGCCAGCTGCTCGGGCCGCAGGCCGCGGACGAATCCCGGGGTCAGCAGGAAGCGGTCGCCGTCGAGCCGGGCGCTCAGGTTGGCGTGCCCGGAGTGGGACATCACCCCTGCCGTGAAGAGGCTCTCGGCGGCCTCGACGAGCTGGTGGGCCTGCTTGCTCACTGCTGCTGTCTCTGTCATCGCGGCATCTCCTTGGTCTGCTGCCGACGGTCGCCGATGCGCCGCTGTCCAGCTGCCGACCACTCTTCAACTTGCACTAAGGTTTAAGTCAAGCCGAGGCGAAGAGGGGTACGGAGAGTGCGATTGACGATCGGTCAACTCGCCCGGATCACCGATGTGCCCGCCTCGGCGATCCGGTTCTGGGAACGTCACGGTCTGCTGCCCGAGCCCGAACGTCAGGGTGGGCAGCGGCGCTATCCGCCGGAGGCCGCCGGGAGGATCGTGCTGCTGCGCAAGTGCCAGCAGGCCGGCCTCACGCTGGCCGAGATCCGCGAGTTCCAACGGGAGCAGCCGCACCGGCAGGCGATGATCCGCAGCAAGATCGCCGAGGTCGAGCAGCGCATGGTCGATCTCGACCACGCCCACCAGCTCCTGACCCACGCCCTGCAGTGCGGGGAGGAGGACATCGTCAGGTGCCCGAAGTTCGGGGAGCAGATGGCGGCATGGCGGACGCCGGACACGCCGCAGTGACCTCGGCGGGGGTGCGTACTCCGGCGGCCCCGGCGGGAGGTTGACGGTGGGTCAGGCCACCCCGGGCGACGCACTCACTGATGGCGGTATGTGTTTAGCCAGTGACGGAGGGTTGTGTTCCGATGGATTCTGTCCACCCTCACTGGCAGGCCGCGACGGAACGCGCGGCTCCCGATCCGAGAGGCCCACATGCCCCCCACCGTTAGTCGCGCCGTCGGCGCCCGTCGGCTGGCGCGTCGCGCCGGTATCGCGGGTGCGGCCCTGGTCGCGGTCGCGGCCCAGCTCCTGACCAGCCCGATCGCGGACGCCCGTGGTTCGGGCGGGCAGCACCGGGTCGGCGACGACGTGCTCCAGCAGAACGTGCTGCCGATGAGTACCCGGTTCAGCGAGCAGTTCCACGGTTCGATCACCCGGATCAGCAACTCGCTGATGACCTGTGACGAGACCAAGCCGCCGCTGGACCCGGCGCAGCCGCCCTGTGAGCAGGCCAGGACCGGTGAGGGTTCGCGGCCGATCAACAACAACTACTACATGAAGTACGTCAATATCGACCCGGGCACCATCGGTCCGCTCGGCGACGAGATCTACTCCGCCAGCTCGGCCGACCTGGGGCTGCTCCCGGACTCGACGGTGAAGTACGCCCGGCTGTACTGGGGCGGCACCCGGGGCATCGAGGGCACGGTGCTGCCGGAGAGCCAGATCGACGAGGTCTACCTCAAGCTGCCGGGCGACAGCACCTACACCAACATCGCCAACGACCAGCCGTCGATCGGGTACATCACCACCGAGGCGGAGAGCAGCTACCAGGCCTCGGCGGACATCACCGACATGGTGAAGGCGAAGGGCAACGGCACCTACACCGTCGCCAACATGGACTCGGTGGTGAAGCCGCACAGCTGGGGCGGCTGGACGATCGTGGTCGCGTACGAGAACCCGTGCAAGCCGCTGCGGCACATCCACCTCTGGGACGGCTTCGTCCCCGAGCTGCCGGACAGCCCGGAGATCAGCCTGAAGCTGGACGGCCTGGTCACGCCCGCCGTCGGTGAGCTGCACGCCAAGCTCGGCTACGTGGTCTACGACGGCGACCTGAAGTGGACCGGCGACACCTTCTTCGCGAAGTCCACCACCGGGCCGAAGACCGAGTTCACCGACCAGAACCACTTCTCCAACGACGCGTTCAACTCCACCATCGAGGAGCTGACGCCGGCCGACCAGTTCGTCCGGGTGCCGTACAACCGGAACAACTTCGGCTACGACTCCAACCGTTGGGACATCTCCCACATCCTGCGCAACGGTGACACCGACATCACCGCGACGGTGGACACCGACAAGGACGGCTACAACCTGGGCGTCTTCTACGCCTATGTGAACCTGGACGCGTCGAACGAGGGCTGACCCTCCGTCACCTGCCGCGCTCCCGGTCCTCGGGGGCGCGGCAGTCGCGTTCCCGGGCCGGTCCCGCCACGCAGGCGGCGCTCCAACGGCCGTTCCACCCAACGGAACAGGGCTCCCGCCACGGCCAGGCTGCCGCCGGCCAGCAGCAGCCAGACCGCGAGGGTGGCGGCGCCCGAAGCCGGGCGGCCGGAGAGGGCCAGCCAGGTCCGGAAGCCGATCTCGTGCACCAGGTACCAGGCGAACGACCAGTCGCCCAGCCGGACCGACACCCGATGCCCGAAGCCGCTGCCGCCGCGCAGGTCGGCCTGGGCGGCGGCGGTGATCAGCAGCGCGAACAGCGGGGCGGAGAGCAGCTGCGCGGCGGAGTAGGGCCCGTACCAGAGGCTGTCCGGGACGGCCCGGTGCCAGGGGATCAGCGCCGCGTGGAAGAGGGCCACCGCCAGCACGGCGGGGCGCAGCGGCAGCGGGCGGACCAGGCCGCGCCGGAGCGCCAGGGCGGCTGCGGCGCCGAGCACGAACTGCGGGGTCCGGCTCAGCGGGAGGTAGTCCAACAGCCAGCTGCGCAGCGCCGGTTCGGGCAGCAGGGCGCCGGCGAGCCAGAGCAGGACGCCGAGCAGCGCGCAGCCCGCCAGCACCGGTCCCGGCCGGCGCCGGGCCAGGGTCGGCAGCAGCAGCGGGAAGAGCAGATAGAACCAGGCCTCGTCGCCGAGCGACCAGCCCGCCGGGTTGCCGCCCATCACCATCCCGTGCAGCCAGGGGTGCAGCAGCGGCAGCGACCAGAGGGCGGCCGCCAGCGGGACGGCGGCGCCGATCGCGGCGTACACGGCCAGCGAGACGGCGGTGGTCAGCACGTGCAGCGGCCAGATCCGGGCCAGCCGGCGGCGGTAGAACACCAGCGCGGGCACGGGGGAGTCGGCGTACGTCCAGGCCAGCACGAAGCCGGAGAGCACGAAGAAGAAGGTCACCCCGCTGCGGCCGTACCAGGCCAGCGGGGAGATCAGCGGCAACTCACCCAGCTGGCGGGAGAGGTGATAGAGCACCACCAGCAGGGCGGCCCAGAAGCGCAGTCCGGTGAGGGAGGGGAGTCGGAGGGGCACACCTGGGTTAACGGGTGACCGGGTGGCGGAGTGACGGGACGTCGGCCACGGCCGCCGGGCCCTCGCACACGTACGCTCGTATCGAACACGTGCGGGTGCTCGGACAGGTACGGGTGGCAGAGAGGCGACCGTGGTGGCGGAGCGGAGCAGTCGGCTGGAAGTACGCCTGGTGCGGCGGGGGTTCTCCGACCCGCAGGCCGCCGTCGGGCTGCTCGGCGAGCCCTGGCTGCACGATCTCGCGGACGACCCGGTGCTGCTGGACGCGCTCGGCACGACCGCCGATCCGGACCTCGCGCTGCTCGGCCTGGGCCGGCTGCTGGAGGCGCTCGACCCGGCCGAACGGCACACCCTGCGGGACACCCTGACCAGCTCCAAGCCGCTCCGCGACCGGCTGCTCTCGGTGCTCGGCGCCTCCACCGCGCTCGGCGACCACCTGGCCAGGCACCCGCGCGACTGGCACGCCCTGGTCACCTTCGAGCTCCGGGACATCCACCCCGGCACCGAGGACTTCCGGCGCGAACTGCAGCGCCGGATGCGGACCGCCGGCACCGACCAGGCGGACGCGCTGCGGATCGCCTACCGGCGCTGTCTGCTGACCATCGCCGCCCGGGACCTGAGCGGCACCACCGACCTGACGCAGGCCGCCGCCGAGCTGGCCGACCTGGCCGGCGCCACCCTGCAGACCGCGCTGGAGATCGCCACCGAGGAGGATCCGGAAGCGGCCGGGCGCTGCCGGCTCGCGGTGATCGGCATGGGCAAGTGCGGCGGCCGCGAGCTGAACTACGTCTCCGACGTGGACGTGATCTTCGTTGCCGAGCCGTGCGAGGGGGGCGAGGAACACCTGGCGATGCAGGCAGCCACCCGGCTGGCCGCCCGGCTGACGCGGCTCTGCGCGGACACCACCGGCGAGGGCACCATCTGGCCGGTGGATGCCAACCTGCGCCCTGAGGGCCGCAACGGCCCGCTGGTCCGTACCCTGGCCAGCCACCTGGCGTACTACCAGCGCTGGGCCAAGACCTGGGAGTTCCAGGCCCTGCTGAAGGCCCGTCCGGTGGCGGGCGACGCCGAGCTCGGCGCCGCGTACGCCGAGGCCACCGGCGCGCTGGTCTGGCAGGCCGCCGAGCGGGACAACTTCGTCGCCGACGTCCAGCAGATGCGCCGCCGGGTGGTGGACGCGATCCCCGCCCGCGAGCTGGACCGGCAGCTCAAGCTCGCCCCCGGCGGGCTGCGGGACGTCGAGTTCGCGGTGCAGCTGCTGCAACTGGTGCACGGCCGGACCGACCCCCGGCTGCACAGCCCCACCACCCTGCAGGCGCTGGAGGCGCTCAGCGCGGGCGGCTACGTCGGCCGGGCCGACGCGGCCTCGCTGGACGCGGCGTACCGGTTCCTGCGCGCGATGGAGCACCGGATCCAGCTGCACCGGCTGCGCCGGACCCACCTGATGCCCACCGACCCGGCCGACCTGCGCCGGCTGGCCCGGTCGCTGGCCGCCCAGATCAACGACGACACCAGGGCCGACCCGGTGGCGGCGCTCCAGCGGGAGTGGAGGCGGCACGCGGTCGAGGTCAGGCGGCTGCACGAGAAGCTGTTCTACCGCCCGCTGCTGGACGCCGTGGCCGAACTGCCGACCGGCGCGATCGGGCTCTCCACCCAGGCGGCCAAGGCGCGGATGGAGGCGCTCGGTTACGCCGACCCGGCGGCCGCGCTGCGCCACCTGACCGCACTGGCCTCCGGGGTGAGCCGAAAGGCCGCGATCCAGCGGACCCTGCTGCCGGTGCTGCTCGGCTGGTTCGCCGACTCGGCCGACCCGGACGCCGGGCTGCTGAACTTCCGTCAGGTCTCCGACGCGCTCGGCCGCACCCCCTGGTACCTGCGGCTGCTGCGGGACGAGAGCGCGGCCGCCGAGCAGCTGGCCCGGGTGCTCTCGGCCGGGCGGCTGGCCCCCGACCTGCTGCTCCGGGCCCCCGAGGCGGTGGCCATGCTCGGCGACCCGCAGGGCCTGCTGCCGCGCGGGCGGGTCGCGCTGACCCAGGAGATCCAGTCCGCCGTCGGCCGGGCCGGATCGGCCGCCGACGGGGTCGCGGCAGCCCGCGCGGTCCGCCGCCGGGAGCTGTTCCGAACCTCCGCCGCGGATGTGCTGGGCCGGTTCGGCGAGGAGCCCGGTGCCGCCGTGGACGCGGCGGGTGAGGCGCTGACCGTGCTGAACGCCGCCACCCTGCAGGGTGCGTTGCGGGCCTGCGTGGCCGAGTGGGAGAGCGCCAACGGCGAGCTGCCGACCAGGCTGGCGGTGATCGCGATGGGCCGGTTCGGCGGGCGCGAGATGGGCTACGGCTCGGACGCGGACGTGCTCTTCGTGCACGAGCCGCTGCTCGGGGTGCTGGACCAGGACGCCGCCAAGGCCGCGTTCGCGGTCTGCAACCAGTTGCGGACGCTGCTGGCCTCGCCGTCCACCGAGCCGCCGCTGCTGGTCGACGCCGACCTCCGGCCCGAGGGCCGACAGGGGCCGCTGGTGCGGACGCTGGGCTCGTACGAGGCGTACTACCGGCGGTGGTCGCACGTCTGGGAGTCCCAGGCGCTGCTGCGGGCCGAACCGGTGGCCGGTGACCCCGAGCTGGGGGAGCGGTTCCGGGCGCTGATCGACCCGCTGCGCTACCCCGGGGCCGGGGTGCCGACCGCGGACCTGCTGGAGATCCGGCGGATCAAGGCCCGGATCGAGGCCGAGCGGCTGCCGCGCGGGGCCGACCCGACCACCCACACCAAGATCGGCCGGGGCGGTCTGGCGGACGTGGAGTGGACCGTGCAGCTGCTCCAGCTGCAGCACGGGCACGTGGTGCCGGGGCTGCGGACCACCCGGACCCGGGCCGCGCTGGCGGCGGCGGTCGAGGCCGGCCTGGTGTCGGCGGAGGACGCGGCGGTGCTGGACGCGGCGTGGGTGCTGGCGTCGCGGGTGCGCAGTGCGGTCATGCTGGTCCGCGGCCGAGCGGGGGACAGCTTCCCCGGGGAGGCCCGCGAACTGGCCGGCGTGGCCCGCTACCTCGGCTACGGCTCCGGCCACACGGGCGAGCTGGTCGACGACTACCGCCGCACCACCCGCCGGGCCCGGGCCGTCGTGGAGGAGCTCTTCTACGGCTGAACCATTCTGCAGGGCCCAAGGTTGCACTATCCAGGGGCTCGGGGAACCGCGACGCCGACCTCAGGAAACGTTGCACCTGTGTGGGTGGTCAGGCACTTTCGCAGACCCGCAGCGCCTGCAGAAGGCTAGTGGTCGACCTTGGTGAGAGCCCACTGTTCCGGGACGGTCAGGTCGTGTTCGCGCTCGCCGCGCTTGCGGGGCAGCTGGTAGACCCAGACGTGGTAGATCACGCGGGCGGCCGCGAAGCCGAGGGCCAGGCAGAGTGCGCCGCCGACCGCGTCCATCCAGAAGTGGTTGGCGGTGGAGACGATCACCACCAGGGTGGCGGCGGGGTAGAGCAGTCCGAGCACCCGGACCCAGGGCGTGCGGGCGAGGCAGAAGATGGTCAGCCCGCACCAGAGCGACCACCCGATGTGCATCGAGGGCATCGCCGCGTACTGGTTAGAGACGCTGGCCCCCGCGCCGGAGGCCATCGAGCCCCAGGTGTCGTGCACCTTGACGGTGTCGATGAAGCTGCCGCCGGTCATCAGGCGGGGCGGGGCCAGCGGGTAGAAGTAGAACCCGACCAGGGCCAGGCCGGTGGTCACGAAGAGCACCGTGCGGGCTGCCGCGTAGCGGCCGGGGTGGGAGCGGTAGAGCCAGACCAGCACGCCTATGGTCACGATGAAGTGCAGCGTGGCGTAGTAGTAGTTCATCCCGACGATCAGCCAGGTGACCGAGTCGACCGCATGGTTGACGCCGCGTTCGACCGCGATGCCGAGGTGCTGCTCGATGTCCCAGATCCAGCTCGCGTGCCGCTGGGCGATGACGTCCTGCTCGGGCACCGCGTTGCGAACGAGCGAGTACAGCCAGTAACTGACCCCGATCAGCGCGAGCTCGAACCAGAGCCGGGGCCTGGCCGGCGTGCGGCGCTGGTCGCGGATGCGGCCGCGCACGGCGGCGCTGGTGGACTGGGCGGCGCGGGTGGCTCCGTCCGGCCGGTGGCTCGTACGGCCCTCGTCCGGGACGGAACCGGCCTGCGCCGCTGCCTGGCCGCCTGCGGCGTCGGCTGCGAACTGCTCGGTCGATTCCCCCATGGGCGAGAAGTCTGCCAGACGGCTCGTGGCCGTCTGCTCATCCTGCGGTAGTGGATTCTTCACCGCCTGTCCCCCTTCCGGGGTACGGGGCTGGGTACCGGGGTCTGACATGGGGTCCATTGTGACTCGTTCGAGGGCGCTCGGTCGACGCGGCCCCCACCTCGGCGGTCGGCAGGCAACGGTTCGGTCAAGACCACGACTGCAACCTTTTCTGCATCTTGCTGAAACATTTTGCAGCCGCTAGCGTCCAGCCACCCAACGACGTCCAGCCGCCTTCAAGGGAGCCCGCAGTGGCCGAAGCCCAGCCCCGCCGCCCACGGAGCACGACCACCTACCGACGGCCCGGCCGTACGGCCGTCCTGATCGCCGCCTCACTGCTGGCGACCGGGCTGGGGGCCGCCCCGCTGGCGATGGCCGCCCCGGCGGGGCCGCCCTCGGACCGGGCGATGGCCGGGCAGGCGGACCGGCACGACCTGACCCGGGAACAGTTCTACTTCGTGCTGCCGGACCGGTTCGCCAACGGCGAGGCGAAGAACGACACCGGCGGTCTGACCGGATCCCGGCTGGAGACCGGCCTCGACCCGGCCGACAAGGGCTTCTACCACGGTGGTGACCTGCAGGGCCTGATCGACAAGCTGGACTACGTCCAGGGCCTGGGCACCACCGCGATCTGGATGGCCCCGCTGTTCAAGAACCGCCCGGTGCAGGGCACGGGGGCGGACGCCTCGGCCGGCTACCACGGCTACTGGATCACCGACTTCACCCAGGTCGACCCGCACTTCGGCACCAACGCCCAGCTCAAGGAGCTGATCGCGAAGGCGCACCGGAAGGGCATCAAGGTCTTCTTCGACGTCATCACCAACCACACCGCCGACGTCGTCGACTACACCGAGGGGAAGTACGACTACCGCTCGGCCGGCGCCTACCCGACGCTGGACGCCGACGGGAACCCGGTGGACGAGACCGCGATCGCCGACGCGGCCGCCCAGTGGCCGAAGATCGGCGCGAACTCGTTCCCCTACACGCCGTCCTTCCGCAGCGCGGCGGACCAGAAGGCCAAGACCCCGTCCTGGCTGAACGACCCCGCGCTCTACCACAACCGGGGCAACTCGACCTTCGTCGGCGAGTCCTCGACCGAGGGCGACTTCTCCGGCCTGGACGACCTGGACACCCAGAACCCCCGGGTGGTCGAGGGCATGAAGCAGATCTACCAGACCTGGGTGAAGGAGAGCGGGGTCGACGGCTTCCGGATCGACACCGTCAAGCACGTCAACATGGCCTTCTGGTCGCAGTGGGCCCCCGCGCTCAAGCAGTACGCCGCCGAGCGCGGCAACCAGGACTTCTTCATGTTCGGCGAGGTCTACTCCGGCGACCCGTCGGTCACCGCGCCGTACGTGACCAAGGGCAAGCTGCAGGCCACCCTGGACTTCGCGTTCCAGGAGAGCGCCCGCAAGTACGTCTCGCAGGGCGGCTCGGCCAAGGCACTCGCCGAGCTGTACGCGCAGGACTTCCGCTACACCACGGCCGACACCAACGCGTACGAGCTGCCGACCTTCCTCGGCAACCACGACATGGGCCGGTTCGGCAGCTTCCTGCAGAGCGACAACCCGGGGGCCTCGGCCGAGCAGCTGCTGCAGAAGGACCGGTTCGCCAACGAGCTGATGTTCCTGACCCGGGGTCAGCCGGTGGTCTACTACGGCGACGAGCAGGGCTTCACCGGCGCGGGCGGCGACAAGGACGCCCGGCACGACATGTTCGCCTCGAAGACCGGCTCCTACAACACCGACACCGTGATCGGCGGCAGCAAGGGCCCGGCCGACCGGTACGGCCAGGGCGGCGCGCTGTACCAGGGGATAGCCACCCTGGCGGGGCTGCGCAAGGCGCACCCGGCGCTGGCCGACGGCGCGCAGATCGAGCGGTACGCGGCGGACGGCGCGGGCGTCTACGCGTTCTCCCGGATCGACGCCGGACAGCAGGTCGAGTACCTGGTCGCGGTCAACAACTCGGCCGAGCCGAAGACCGTCACGCTGGACACCTTCTCGGCGGGCATGGACTTCAAGCAGCTCTACCCGAGCACGGGGGCCAAGACCACCAGCGGTGCCGACCGCAAGGTCACCGTGACCGTCCCGGCCTACTCCTCGGTGGTGCACCAGGCGGCCGGGAAGCTCGCCAAGCCGGGCGCCGCGCCCCAACTCGCCCTGAAGGCACCCGAGAACGGCTCGACCGGCACCGTCACGGTCGGCGCCGAGGTGCCGGGTGGCGGCTTCAACCGGGTCTCGTTCGCCGCGCAGGTCGGCAACGGCCCCTGGCAGCAGCTCGGTTCGGCCGACAACGGAACGTACCGGGTGACCCAGGACCTGACCGGGGTCGCGCCCGGCACCGTGGTCCGGTACAAGGCGGTGGTCAAGGACTCCGGCGGCAACCTCCGTTCCGCCACCGGGAGTTTCACCACCGGGACCCCCGCGCCCAAGCCCGCGCCGAGCGCCACCTCGCGCCCGTACGCGGTCGTGCACTACCAGCGGAAGAACGCCGACTACGACGGCTGGAACATGTACGCCTGGGGCGACCTGGCCGACGGCGAGTCCACCCCCTGGCCGGACGGCCACGGCTTCACCGGGCGGGACGCCTACGGGGCCTTCGCCTACGTGAAGTTGAAGTCCGGCGCGGCCGACGTGGGCTTCGTGGTGGAGAAGGGCGGCACGAAGGACGGCGAGGCCGACCGGCACATCGACCTGGGCGCCACCGGTGAGGTCTGGGTCAAGGAGGGCGACCCGAACGTCTACACCAAGAACCCCGACCCGGCCGTCCCGGTGCCCGCCGACACGGCGGTGATCCACTACTACCGGGCCGACGGCAAGTACGACGGCTGGGGTCTGCACGACTGGACCGGCGCGGCCACCCCGACCGACTGGGGCAACCCGCTGCTGCCCGCCAGAAAGGACGCCTACGGCGCGGTCTTCGAGGTGCCGCTGGCCGCGGGGGCGACCAGCCTGAGCTACATCCTGCACAACGGCAACGACAAGGACCTGCCCAACGACCAGTCACTGAACTTCGCCACCAGCGGCCGGGAGATCTGGCTGATCGGCGGTCAGGAGGGCCACCTGCTGCCGCAGGCGGCCGGCAGCTCCGCGCAGCTCGACCTCTCCTCGGCCCGGGCCCAGTGGATCGACGCCAAGACTGTGCTGGTTCCGGCCAACTTCGGTGCGGCGGACAGCGCGTTGGCGGGTGGCACCAGCGCCCAGCTGATCTACGACGCCGACGGCGGCCTCACCGTGGACAAGGGCGTGCTGAACAAGCCGGGCCAGTGGATCCGGCTCACGCCGGGCACCCTGACGGAAGCTCAGAAGGCCAAGTACCCGCACCTGGCGGGCTACCGGGCCTTCACCGTGGACAGCCGGGACGCCGGGCGGATCACCAAGGCGCTGCGCAGCCAGCTGATCTTCACCGAGCACCTGCCGAGCGGCGCGGCGCTGGCCGCCACCGGCGTGCAGATCCCCGGTGTGCTGGACGACCTGTACGCGGCCAAGGCCGGCAAGGCCCAACTCGGCCCGGTCTACCGGAAGTCCGACGGCTGGGACTGGTGGGGTGACGACCGTGAGGTGACCCTGTCGCTCTGGGCGCCGACCGCCACCGAGGTCTCCGTCCAGCTCTTCGACGGGGCCACCGGCGGTACGCCGAGGACCGTGCCGCTGCGCCGGGACGAGGCGACCGGAGTCTGGTCGCTGACCCGGGACGCCGGGGAGCTGGACGGCAAGTACTACCTGTACCAGGTCAAGGTCTGGGCGCCGAGCGTCCGGCAGAACGTCACCAACCTGGTCACCGACCCGTACTCGGTGGCGCTCTCGGCCGACTCCAAGCGCAGCCTGGTGGCCGATCTGGCCGGCCGTGACACCAAGCCGCGCGGCTGGGACGGGCACCGCTCGCCGCAGGCGGTGTCGCCGAGCCGGCAGCAGATCCAGGAGCTGCACGTCCGGGACTTCTCCTCGGCGGACGCCACCGTGCCCGCCGCCGAGCGGGGCACCTACAAGGCGTTCACCGAGTCGAAGTCGGCCGGTATGCAGCACCTGCGTGAGCTGGCCGAGGCCGGGGTGACCACCATCCACCTGCTGCCGACCTTCGACATCGCCACCGTCCGGGAGAACCGGGCCGACCAGAAGCTGCCCGCCTGCGACCTGAACTCCCTTGCGGCGGACAGCGAGCAGCAGCAGGAGTGCGTGGCGGCGGTCAAGGCCGAGGACGCGTACAACTGGGGCTACGACCCGCTGCACTACACCGTGCCGGAGGGCTCGTACGCCACCGAGGCGACCGGTACGGCGCGCACCGTGCAGTTCCGCGAGATGGTGCAGGCGATGCACGAGGCGGGCCTGCGGGTGGTGCTGGACGTGGTCTACAACCACACCGCTGCCGCCGGCCAGGCCGAGCACTCGGTGCTGGACAAGGTGGTGCCCGGCTACTACCAACGGCTCAGCGACGCGGGCGCGGTGACCACCGACAGCTGCTGCGCGGACACCGCGCCGGAGCACGCCATGATGAACAAGCTGGTGGTCGACTCGGTGCTGACCTGGGCGAAGGAGTACCGGGTCGACGGCTTCCGGTTCGACCTGATGGGCCTGGACCCGAAGCAGACCATGCTGGACGTGCAGTCCGCGTTGCGCGGGCTCAGCAAGGAGCGTGACGGGGTCGAGGGGAAGGACGTCTTCCTCTACGGCGAGGGTTGGAACTTCGGGGTGGTCGCCAACAACTCCCGTTTCGAGCAGGCCAGTCAGCTGAACATGGCGGGCACCGGGATCGCCACCTTCAACGACCGGGTGCGGGACGCGGCCCGGGGCGGCAACTTCATGCTGAACTCGGCGCCCCAGCAGGGCTTCGCCTCCGGTCTGTACACCGACCCCAACGGGTCGGCCGCGAACGGGACTTCGGCCGAGCAGCAGGCCCGGCTGCTGCACCAGATGGACCAGATCAAGGTCGGGCTGACCGGCAACCTGGCGGGCTTCGGGTTCACCGACAGCAGCGGAAAGTCCGTCACCGGCGCGGGAGTCGACTACAACGGCTCCCCGACCGGCTACGCGGCCGACCCGGGCGAGGCGGTCGAGTACGTCGACGCGCACGACAACGCCGACCTGTTCGACGCACTGGCCTACAAGCTGCCGACCACGACCACCCCGGCCGACCGGGCCCGGATGCAGGCGCTCGGGCTCTCGCTCACCGCGCTGAGCCAGGGGCCCGGCTTCGTGCAGGCGGGCAGCGACCTGCTGCGCTCCAAGTCGCTGGACGCCAACTCCTTCGACTCGGGTGACTGGTTCAACTCGATCCAGTGGGACTGCACCAAGGGCAACGGCTGGGGCCGGGGGCTGCCGATGGCGGCCGACAACAAGGAGATGTGGCCGACCGCCAAGTCCCTGCTGGCCGACCCCCGGCTGACCGTCGGGTGCAACGAGATTCAGGCCACCGGTGCGCAGTACCGGCAGTTCCTCCGGATCAGGCAGTCCTCGCCGCTGTTCGCGCTGAGCAGCGCGGCGGAGGTGCAGCAGCGGCTGTCCTTCCCGCTGTCGGGGACGGCGGCCGAGGCGCCCGGGGTGATCACCATGCACCTGGACGGCACCGGCCTGCGGGGCGCGGAGCGGGGCATCACGGTGGTGTTCAACGCCACCCCGACCGCCCAGCAGCAGACCGTGGCCGGCCTGAAGGGCACCGGTCAGTCGCTGCACCAGGTGCAGGCGCAGGGGGCCGATCCGGTGGTGAAGGGCTCGTCCTTCGACCGTGCCACCGGCACGTTCACCGTTCCGGCCCGTACGGTCGCGGTGTTCGTACAGGGTTAGTTGGCTGAAAACAGTCGCCCGGCGGCTTCCGGTGGTGACACCGGAGCCCCGGGCGGCGCTGTTTCCAGGGGTCGGCCGTAGGGGGTGCGGGGAACCGACCGACCGTCCGGACGGGAGCGGCCTGGCGCGCTGTTCAGCGCCGATGGGGCGGATGCGAAGCGCGGCCGGGAACATGACAATCATCACCGCGAGGGGTCTGTCGGCTCGCTGATCTGACACTCCGTCAGGGTTCGGATGCCTGGGGCGGTTATCAGCCAAACCGTGGCATGCATCTGTCATTCATCACTCGTTTGCTGCCACGATTCCCCCGGCTGCAGACGAGCCGGGCCCCAATCCCCCCGCTGCAGCAGTTCCAGCGCAGGCAAGGCGCTACCAAGCACCACTCCTTTGTACGCACCGACCTGGGCCGCGCACCAGTGGCCCGGGGCCCCCGCTGTGCCGCAACCCCGCGGCCAGGTTCTCTCCACCGTTCGTGAACCCCGCGACCGGTCGGAAAAGGAGTCCGCATGTCCCGCTACACCCATGCCCGGGTGACGATGGCCGCCCTGGCGGCCACCACCGCGCTGGTGGTGACCGCACTGCCCACCATGGCGCAGGCGGCCCCCCAGGCCCCCGCACCGGTCAGCCAGGCGGCTGCCGGCAAGGCTCAGCTGCTGTCCGACGCAGGCCAGAGGGGCGTCGGCCTGGTCCAGGCGCTCGGTCTGTCCGGCCAGGAGAAGCTGATCGCCAAGGACGTCGTGGTCGACGCCGACGGCTCCCGCCACCTGCGCTACGAGCGCACCTACGGCGGACTGCCGGTGCTCGGCGGCGACATGGTGGTCCACCAGACCGCGGGTGGCGTCACCAAGGGCCTGGACCGGGCCTCCACGGCCTCGCTGGCCGGCGTCTCCACCACCCCGGCGCTCGCCGCGCCGAAGGCGCAGGCCGCCGCGCTCGCCGCCGAGCAGGGCTCCAGCCTGGACACCGCGCCGCGGCTGGTCCTCTGGGCCACTGGCGACGCGCCGAAGCTGGCCTGGGAGACCGTGGTCTCGGGCGTCGAGGCGGACGGTACCCCGATGCGCACCCACGTCGTGACGGACGCTCAGTCCGGCGCCGTGCTGGGCAAGTTCGAGGGCATCCAGAAGGGCACCGGCCAGGGCGTCTTCGTCGGCAACGTCACCATCGGCACCACGCTGTCGGGTTCGACGTACCAGATGAAGGACACCACCCGTGGTGGGATGTACACCACCAACTTGAACAACGGCACCTCCGGCAACGGGACGCTGTTCACCAAGGCCACCGACGCCTGGGGCAACGGCCTGGCGAGCAACAAGGAGTCGGCCGCCGTCGACGCGCACTTCGGTGCGGCGGCCACCTGGGACTTCTACAAGAACGTCCTCGGCCGCAACGGCATCCGCAACGACGGTGTCGGCGCCTTCAGCCGGGTGCACTACGGCAGCAACTACGTCAACGCCTTCTGGGACGACACCTGCTTCTGCATGACCTACGGCGACGGCTCGGGCAACAACGCCCCGCTCACCGAGCTGGACGTGGCGGGCCACGAGATGACGCACGGCGTCACCTCCAACACGGCCGGCCTGAACTACTCGGGTGAGTCCGGCGGTCTGAACGAGGCCACCTCGGACATCATGGGCTCGATGGTGGAGTTCAACGCGAACCTCGCGTCCGACAACCCGGACTACCTCATCGGCGAGCTGATCAACATCAACGGAAACGGCACGCCGCTCCGTTACATGGACAAGCCCTCCAAGGACGGCAGCTCGGCCGACGCCTGGTACTCCGGTGTCGGCAACCTCGACGTGCACTACTCGTCGGGCCCGGCCAACCACTTCTTCTACATGCTCTCCGAGGGCAGTGGCGCCAAGGTCATCAACGGGGTCAGCTACAACAGCCCGACCTCCAACGGCGTCACCGTCACCGGCATCGGCCGGGACAAGGCCGCCAAGATCTGGTACCGCGCGCTGTCGGTCTACATGACCTCCACCACCAACTACGCGGCGGCCCGCGTCGCGGCCACCAAGGCATCGGACGACCTGTACGGCGTGAACAGCGCCGAGTCGATCGCGGTCGGCACCGCCTTCGCGGCGATCAACGTCGGCACCGTGCCGCCGAACCCGGGCGCCGTCACCGTGACCAGCCCGGGCAACCAGTCGACCAAGATCAACACCGCGGTGAGCCTCCAGGTCAACGCGAGCGGTGGCACCGCCCCGCGCACCTTCACCGCCACCGGCCTGCCGGCTGGCCTGTCGATCTCGTCCTCGGGCCTGATCACCGGCACCCCGACCGCGCTCGGCACCTCGAACGTGACCGTGACCGCGAAGGACGCCGTCAACGCCACGGGCTCGGCCAGCTTCACCTGGACCGTGACCGACTCGTCCAGCACCTGCACCCCGGCGCAGCTGCTCGGTAACGCCGGCTTCGAGTCCGGCGCCACCGTCTGGACCACCACCTCCGGTGTGGTCGACAACGGCACCAGCAAGCCCGCCCGCACCGGCTCCTACAAGGCCTGGCTGAACGGTTACGGCTCCGCCCACACCGACAGCGCCAGCCAGACCGTCACCATCCCGGCCGGCTGCAAGGCGACCCTCGGGTTCTACCTGCGGATCGACACCGCCGAGACCGGCAGCACCGCCTACGACAAGCTCACCGTGACGGTCAACGGCACCGCGCTGAAGACCTACTCCAACGTGGACGCGATCGGCAGCTACACCGTGCGCACCTTCGACCTCTCGGCCTACGCCGGCCAGAGCGTCACCCTGAAGTTCAACGGTGTCGAGGACTCCTCCCTCGCCACCAGCTTCCTGATCGACGACACCTCGATCACCACCAGCTGACCCAGCGTCAGTAAGTGACTCCGGGCCCCCGCCTGCTTCGTGCAGCCGGGGGCCCGGCCACGTGAGCAGTCGGAAACGGCCGCGCAACACGAAACGCGGCCGAAACACGTACGTCCGCAACCGGTAATCCGCTCCGTTCAGACTCCCTCCCACCAGCGCACACACCCCACCCACGGTGCGCGGTTCGGGAAGGCTCCACATGCTCCTCGCTGACACCCCCGCCGGGCTCGACACCGGCGACACCGCCTGGCTGCTGGCCAGTACCGCCCTGGTCCTGCTGATGACCCCGGGGCTCGCGCTGTTCTACGGCGGCATGGTCCGCACCAAGAGCGCGCTCAACATGATCATGATGAGCTTCGTCTCGATCGCGGTGGTCACCGTGGTCTGGCTGCTCGCCGGGTACTCGCTCGCCTTCGGCCCCGACCTCGGCGGCCTCGGTCTGATCGGCGGCCTCGACCACCTCGGGATGGCGGGGATCACCCCCGCCTCGCTGACCGGCCACGTTCCCACCCTGCTGTACGCCACCTTCCAGCTGACCTTCGCGATCATCACCGCCGCGCTGATCAGCGGCGCGGTGGCGGACCGGGCCAAGTTCGGTGCCTGGGTGGCCTTCACGGCGGTCTGGACACTGCTGGTCTACGTCCCCGTCGCGCACTGGGTGTTCGCCCCCGGTGGCTGGATCCTGTCCAGGCTGGGCGCGCTGGACTTCGCCGGCGGCCTGGTGGTCGAGGTGAACTGCGGGGCCAGCGGCCTGGCCCTGGCGCTGGTGCTCGGCCCCCGGCTCGGCTTCAGGAAGGAGGCCATGCGGCCGCACAACCTGCCGCTGGTGCTGCTCGGCGCGGGCCTGCTCTGGTTCGGCTGGTTCGGCTTCAACGCGGGCTCGGCGCTGGGTGCCAACGGCACCGCCGCCGCCGTGTTGCTGAACACCCAGGCGGCGGGCTGCACCGGCCTGCTCGGCTGGCTGCTGGTGGAGAAGCGCCGCGACGGTCACGCCACCACGCTCGGCGCCGCCTCCGGCGCGGTCGCCGGACTGGTCGCGATCACCCCGTCCTGCGGCAGCGTGGACCTGCTCGGCGCGCTGGTGATCGGCCTGGTGGCCGGCGTGGTCTGCTGCTACGCGGTCAGCTGGAAGTTCCGCTTCGGTTATGACGACTCGTTGGACGTGGTCGGCGTGCACCTGGTCGCCGGGGTGATCGGCACCGTGCTGATCGGCGTCTTTGCCTCCGCCGTGATGACGGGCGGCGCCACCGGTCTGCTGCACGGCGGGCTCAGCCAGATCGGCAAGCAGCTGCTGGCGGTGCTGGTGGTCGGCGGCTACGCGTTCGGCGCCACGTACGGGATCGGCAAGGTGATCGACCGGGTGATGGGCTTCCGCGCCCCGGCCGAGCACGAACTGACCGGCCTGGACCTCGCCGTGCACGCCGAGACCGCGTACGATCACGGCGTCCTGGGCCACGGCAGCGCCGCGTCCCACGCTCCCGTCGTCGTGAAGGCACCCGTCGCATGAAGCTGATCACCGCCGTCGTCAAGCCCTTCAAGCTGGACGAGGTCAAGAACGCGCTCCAGGAGCGCGGCGTGCACGGACTGACCGTCACCGAGGCCAGCGGCTACGGCCGTCAGCACGGTCACACCGAGGTCTACCGGGGTGCCGAGTACCGGATCGACCTGGTGCCGAAGGTCCGGATCGAGGTCGTGGTGGAGGACGAGGAGGCCGACGTGGTGGTCGACGCCATCGTCGAGGCCGCCCGGACCGGGAAGATCGGCGACGGCAAGGTCTGGGTGGTGCCGGTGGACACCATCGTCCGCGTCCGGACCGGGGAGCGTGGCCCGGACGCGGTCTGACGACCGGTCAGCCATGGGCGGGCCAGCTCGGCGCGGGGCCGAGTGTGGCGGCGAGCCGCCGGCCGTCCTCCGTGGTGGCGTGCTCCACGGTGAGCTGCCAGGCGGGGCTAACCGCCATCTTCTCCAGGTCACCCACTCCGAACGGTGGTTCGGCCCGGGTGGCCCCGCCCTCGATGCCGGAAAGGCCGTTCGCCGCCGAGATCCAGACCCGCACACCGTCCGGGCGGAACGCGTGCACGGTGATGCTGTACAGCACGCCGAGGCCGTCGCCGGACACCAGGGTCTGCAGCTTGGTGCCGTCGGGCAGGTCGTGGGTGGTGCAGCTCGGCTCCGGGGCCCCCGGGGTCCGGTGGCCGGTGTACCCGGTGCAGCTGAGATCGGGGTTCTGCTCCTCGGACGGCAGGATGCCGAGGTCGAGCTCCGCCGCCCCCCGGCCGTCTTCGTACACCACACGGATCTGATCGGACTGCGCGGTGAAGGCGCCCAGTTTCCCGGTGGGCGACACCATCTCGGCCAGGATCTGCAGCAGCGCCTCGGGGGTGACCTGATCGCGCGGAGGCGCCGGGGCGGGGCCCGCGGGGACGGGTGCCTCGGTAGTGGTCGATGCCACGGTGTGCCGGGCGGTGTCCTGGCCGGGGTCCCACCGGGTGGCCGCGCCGGTGGCGGCCAGGGCGGCCACCACCGCGGACGCGCCGGCGATCCGCAGCCGGCGGTGCAGCCGCCGGCGCCGCCCGAGCCGCATGCTTCCGTCCACCAGCTCACCCACCGGCGGGTCGATCCGTAGGACCGCCTCGTCGAACAGCCCCTCCAGTACGGGGTCACGCTCCATGTCGCTGCTCCTGGTCGTCGGTTGGCTGGTTCACGGGCGGAGCAGGAGTTCGCGATCGTCGCCGAGGATGTCCCGGAGCTTGCCGAGCGACCGGGTGCTCAGGCTCTTCACCGCACCCGGTGAGACCTCCAGCAGCTCGGCGACCGCCTCGACGCTGTGGTCCTCCAGGTACCGGAGCACCACCACCGCCCGGTTCCGGGGCGGCAGTCGGGCCAGCGCGGCCACCAGGGTGAGCCGGAGGTCGGAGCCACCGCCCCCCTCGGTGGTCCGCTCCGGCAGCTCGGCCGAGACGATCTCGCTGGACCTGCGCAGCCGCCGCTCGGAGAGGTACATGCGCAGCAGTACCTTCCGCGCGTAGGCGTCCAGCCCCGGCTCGTCCCGGCCGCGCCGCAGCCGCCCCCAGACCGTGAACATCTTGGCGAGCGTGGTCTGCACCAGGTCCTGCGCCTGGTGCCAGTCCCCGCACATCAGATAGGCGATCTGGAAGAGCCTTCTGGCTCTGGTACTCGCGAACTCCTCGAACTCCATGCCCCGCCCCGACCGGTCGCACTGCTTGACGTCACCCGTACCTGACGCTTCGACAGCCGGATAGGTATCACGTCAGCTCCGATCACGAGGAGTGGGCGACGGTCAGACCCGGGCCAGGTAGCCGTTGTCGATCAGCCAGAGGACGTTCAGCCGGGCCGGGGCGCCGGGCACATGCCGGGCGTCCAGCTGGAACTGCCAGCCGTAGCCGGGCTGGCCGAACCACGGGGCGATCGGGCCCGCGTCCACGGTGAACGGCCGGACCACCTTGTACACGTGGTAGTTGCACGGCGCGGCGGGCTCGCTGTCGAGCGACTGCGGGGGGATCGCCCGGGTGGCGTACGGGAGGCCCTCGGGGGCGAGGTAGGAGCCGTACTCACTGCCGTAGCGGTCGATTCGCTGCCCGGTGCCGAGGGTCTGCTGGATCTCGATCGGGGTGCCGTCGGGCCGGGTGACGTAGCCGTCGGCCGGCGGATAGCGCCAGTAGCCGGTGGCGGCGTCGTAGTAGCGGTCGAAGAACTCCTGCTCGGTCAGGTTGCCGGTGCGCTGGTAGCCCCAGAGCTGGCGGCCGACCGGGCCGGTGCTGGGGAGCTGCTCGGGGCCGAGCCTGCGGTCGCCGTGGAAGTCGGCGGTCGAGCACTCCGAGGAGGTGACGGCGGCGGCGGTGTCGACCAGGACGGTGCCGGTGAGCAGGGTGGCAGTCATGCCGATGGCGGCCAGGGTCTGACGGATCCTCATGCGGTGGCGCTCCAGGGGTGATCGTACGAATACGGACGGTGATCATCGAAGCGGTGGCGATGGTTCCGCGTCAATCGGGACGCGCGGATCTGGCCGGTAACCCGACGGAGGTGACCGATCTGTTGCCTTGGCGAGTCTTGACGGAGGGTCGGGGCGGCCGTAAGTTCAGCGCGTTGCAAGTTTCCAGCAAGTTTCAACGGTCTTGCAGCAAGAGGCACTCCACTCACGCTGACGGTGCATCACCGGCGCGTCCCCGGAGCGGGATCGGCACCCCACACGGCCGTCCCGGCTCCGCCCCACCCACCTGCCGTGCCCACCCGCGCTCCCCCTGCGGGTGAACCCAGGCTGCCCACCCAGCCCCCTGGAGACACCGTGGTCACCACTTCCCCCCGCCGCCGCGCGGTCGGCGCGGCCGCCGCCTCGGCCGCCCTCGCGCTCTCGATCGGCACCGGCCTCTCGCTCGCGCCGTCCGCCCAGGCCACCCCGCCGGGCACCAAGGACGTCACCGCCACGCTGTTCGAGTGGCGCTTCGACTCCGTCGCCAAGGCCTGCACCGACACCCTCGGCCCGAAGGGCTACGGCTTCGTCGAGGTCTCGCCGCCCCAGGAGCACATCCAGGGCAGCCAGTGGTGGACCTCATACCAGCCCGTCAGCTACAAGATCGCCGGACGGCTCGGCGACCGGACCGCGTTCCAGAACATGACGAACACCTGCCACGCCGCGGGTGTCAAGGTGATCGCCGACTCGGTGGTCAACCACATGTCGGCCGGCTCCGGCACCGGGACCGGCGGCACCAACTACACCAAGTACAACTACCCCGGCTACTACGGGGACCAGGACTTCCACTCCTGCCGCACCGCGATCAGCAACTACGGCGACCGCTCCAACGTGCAGAACTGCGAGCTGGTCAACCTCTCCGATCTCAACACCGGCTCCACGTACGTCCAGCAGACCATCGCCAACTACCTCAGCGACCTGCTCTCGCTCGGTGCCGACGGCTTCCGGATCGACGCCGCCAAGCACATGGCCGCCACCGACCTGGCCGGCATCAAGGCGAAGATGAGCAACCCGAACGCCTACTGGGTGAGCGAGGTCATCTACGGCGCCGGCGAGCCGGTCCAGCCCTCGGAGTACACCGGCGTCGGCGACGTGGACGAGTTCCGCTCCGCGACCTGGCTGAAGAGCGCCTTCAACGGCGGGAAGATCGCCGACCTCGGCGGCTGGGGCAGCGGCCTGCTGGGCAGCTCGCAGGCCCGTACCTTCGTCGACAACTGGGACACCGAGCGCAACGGCTCGACCCTCACCTACAAGAACGGCTCCGCCTACACGCTGGCCAACGTCTTCCTGCTGGCCCACCCGTACGGTTCGCCGAACGTCTACTCCGGCTACGCCTTCGACAGCAACGACGCGGGCCCGCCGAACGGCGGCGCGGTCAACGCCTGCTACAGCGACGGCTGGAACTGCACCCACGCCTGGCGCCCGGTGGCCAACATGGTCGGCTTCCGGAACGCGGTGACCGGCACCGGTATCACCAACTGGTGGTCCAACGGCAACAACGCGATCGGCTTCGGCCGGGGCGACAAGGGCTACGTGGCGATCAACCGGGAGAGCGGCGCGGTCACCCAGACCTTCCAGACCTCGCTGCCGGCCGGCGTCTACTGCGACGTCCAGCACGGCGACTTCGCCGCGGGCAGCTGCTCCGGGGTGACGTACACGATCGGCTCGGACGGGAAGTTCACCGCCACCGTCGGTGCGGGCGACTCGGTCGCGCTGCACGTCAACGCCAAGGGCGGCAGCGCCGTCAGCCCCTCGCCGACCCCGACCGGGACCAACTCGGCCACCGTCTTCTACAGCACCGACAAGGGCTGGTCCGCCTACAACCTGCACTACGCCCCGACCGGCGGCAGCTGGACCACCGCGCCCGGTGTCACGATGGACGCCGCCTGCACCGGCTGGGTGAAGAAGACCGTCGCCCTCGGCAGCGCGACCGGCCTGGCCGCCACCTTCAACAACGGCTCCGGCACCTGGGACAACAACAACAGCGCCAACTACGCGCTGGGCAGCGGGAACGTCACGGTCAAGGACGGCGTGGTCGGCAGCGGCGACCCGTGCGCCACGGCCACCGCGAGCCCGACCGCCACCACCTCCGGTGCGGCCTTCGCGGTGAGCGCCACCACGACGACCGGCCAGAGCATCTACGTGGTCGGCAACAATGCCGCCCTGGGGACCTGGGACCCGGCTGCCGCTCTGCTGCTCTCCTCGGCGAGCTACCCGGTCTGGAAGCTCGACGTCACGCTGGCCGCCGGCACCTCGTTCGAGTACAAGTACCTCCGCAAGGACGCCGCCGGCGCGGTGACCTGGGAGAGCGGGGCCAACCGCACCGCGACCGTCCCGGCGAGCGGGAAGGTCGCGGTGAACGACACCTGGCGGAGCTGACCGGCCTGCCTGATCCGCCTGACCCACCGTCAAGACCGGCCGGTCGCTCCCGCCCCCAGCGCACGGGGACGGGAGCGACCGGTCACGGTTGTCGGGGCGAAACCGCCCGATCGAGTGGTGCCTCCCGTGGCGGGCGCCACGGGAGGCGGGCGCCACGGGAGCATCGGAGGATGGGCAACACCTCCACCATCCTCGACCTCCAGCTCCACGGCGGCCGTTGGGACGGCCACCACAAGCGCGTCAGGTCCGTCGCGCCGCCACCGTCACTGCGGATGGCGCTGCGGGCCGAACTGCCGGTGATCGAGGTGGGGGAGTACTGGCCGACCACCAGCGTCTACCGTCTGACGGCGGAAGGCCCGGTCCCGTGCTACCGGCACTGGCAGGACGAGTAGCCGCCGACTTCCGTGTCAGTGACCGAAGTTGAACCAGTTCACGTTCACGAAGTCGGCCGGCTGACCGCTGGTGAAGGTCAGATAGACGTCGTGGGTGCCGGTCACCGCCGAGATGTTGGCCGGCACGCTCCGCCAGCTCTGCCAGCCACCGGTGTTGGCCACCGCGAACGAGCCGACCGGCGCGCTGCTCCGGCTGTCCAGCCGGACCTCGACCAGACCGCTCACGCCGCCGGCCGCGCCGCTCGCCACCCGGGCGTTGAACTGCCGGGCCGCGGTACCGCCGAAGTCGACGCCCCGGTAGAGCGCCCAGTCACCGTTGGCCAGCGAGCCGATGTCCTGGCCGCCTTCGGTGCAGCTCTCGGTGGTGGTACCGCCCTGCTCGTTGTACGACTCGGCCTGGACGGTGCCGTACGCGTCCCGGCTGCCCGTGGGCGGCGTCGGTGTCGGTGTCGGCGACCCGGTGGGCGTCCCGGTGGGGCTGCCGGTCGGGGTCGGCGTGGGGGTCGGGGTGGGCTGGGTGCCGCCACCCGACTGCCAGACGCTCACGTAGTCGACCACCAGCGGTGCGCCGGGGACGGTGCCCGCGTCCGGTCCGCCACCGAAGGCGGCCGGGAACTCGCCGCCCATCGCCACGTTCAGGATCACGAAGAAGCCGTGGTCGGTCGCCGCGCTCCAGGTCCCGGCGTCCATCTGGTTGGCGCTCACGCTGTGGAACTGCACGCCGTCCAGGTACCAGCGGATCTGCTGCGGGTTGGTGCTCCGGTCCCACTCCACGCCGTAGGTGTGGAAGCCGGCCTGGCAGCTGACGGGGGCACAGACCTTCTGCCCGCCGATGCCGCTCTTCTCGTTGCACGGGCCACCCGGGCTGGTGCCGCAGTGCATGGTGGCCCACTCGTTGTTGATGCCCTGGACGTTCTCCATGATGTCGATCTCGCCGACGCCCGGCCAGTTCCACCAGTTGCCCCGGTAGGGCTCGCCGAGCATCCAGAAGGCGGGCCAGTAGCCCTTGCCCGCCGCTCCGGTGACGTTCGGCAACTGCATCCGGGCCTCGACCCGGAGCTTGCCGCCGGCCGGGGGCTGGAAGTCGCCCCGGTTGGTCTCGATCCGGCCGGAGGTCCACTGCCCGGCGGCGTCCCGGCGCGGGGTGATCCGCAGGTTGCCTGCGCCGTCGAGTGAGACGTTGTTGGTGCTCGAGGTCATCGTCTCGACCTCGCCGGTACCGAAGCCGGCCGGGCCGCCCGGGTAGGAAGTCCCGGTGGTGTAGCGCCAGTTGGCGGTGCTGACGCCGGTGTTCGCCGGGCCGGTGAAGTCGTCGGCGAAGACCTGGGTCCAGCCGGTGGGGGCGGGTGGGACGCTGGCGCTGGCGTTCAGCGTGCCGGCCAGTCCGGTGGCCAGCAGGCCGGCCAGGCCCAGTGCGGTGAGGAAGGGGCGGAACCGCGGTGCGGTCATGACGGCCTCTCGGTGGGTGGGGTCCAACAGATGAGAGCGCTCTCGGAATTTGGTACCGGCCGCCCCGATTGCTGTCAATGGATGAAGCCGGATTGCCCGTCATGTCCCAAGATTCCGCCAGGAGTTGACGTCATTTGATTGACAGGGGGGTGAGTTGGCGGCACTCTCCAGCCGAGAGCGCTCTCAGAATCCATCCACCCGAGAGGCCGCCATGACCACCCGTCGAACACTTCCCGTGCTGTTGGGTCTGCTGCTCGCCCTGCTGCTGGCCACGGTCCGCCCGGCCGGTGCCGCCGTCGACTACACCCAGGGCGTCAACGCCGCCGGGACCGGACAGGTCCAGTTCTGGTTCAAGCCCGTCACCCCCGCCGCCCTGGTCGACGTTCACTACCTGGTGAACGGTGCCGGTCAGCAGAACTTCCGGATGGACGCCGGGAGTTCGTGGACCAAGACGGTGCCGGTGCCGTCCGGCGCCCGGCTCGACTACTGGTTCACCTACGAGAAGTCCGGCCCGCTGTACGACACCCCGCACTTCGCGTACACCGTCGGCAGCGGCTCCGGCACGCCCACGCCCACCCCTTCGCCCACCACCACGCCGACCACGCCGCCGGGTGGCACCGGCAGCTTCCCGGTGACGTTCCAGAACAACACCCGGGGCGTCTGGCCGAACAGCCAGGTGTACGTCCTGGTGCTCGGCATGGCCACCCCCGGCCAGTGGTCCTACCTCAGGCCGGACGGCACCCTGGCCCGGATCAACCACCTGGAGGAGACCGCCCCGGGCCACCTGACCAAGAACGGCCATAACTACGCCGCGATGTCCTTCTCGCTGGACCGGACCACCGGCGGCACCGTCACCGTCCCGCCCCGGCTGGAAGGCGCCCGGATGTACGTCTCGCTCGGCTCCCCGATGTACCTCCCGGTCTCACCGGACGACGCCGGCTGGGGCGGCCCCGACCTGCTCAACCCGAACGACCCCAACACCGATGTGTACTTCGACTGGTACGAGTTCACCTACCAGTACGGCGTCATCCCGTTCGGCGGCAACACCACCCAGGTCGACATGTTCGGCTTCCCGTTGACCGCCCGGCTGGAGCAGGGCGCGATCGGCTACGACCAGACGGTGGGCATCACGCTGACCCGTGATCAGGTCCGCGCGCAGTACGCCGCGTCCGTCGCCCCGGCGTTCGGTTCGCTCGCCGGTCCGTACCGGATCACCGCGCCGCGCACCGCCGCCGCCTTCCGCCCCGGTGGCGCCCAGGCCGGGTACCTCCAGGCCGCCGTCGACCAGGCGTGGAACCAGTACACCGCCCAGCAGTTCACCCTGACCCGGCTGAACCAGACCTTCACCGGCCGGGTGACCGGCGGGCGGCTCCAGTTCACCAAGGACGGGGCAGGCCCGTACTTCCTCGACAAGCCCACCACCGCCGACGTGATGGCCTGCTCCGGCGCCCTGGCCCGGAGCGGAATGGCCACCGTGGAGCTGGAGTTGGGCGCCGAGTTCTGCGCCGCCTTCAACCGGGGCGTAGCCCTGAACACCGCGCAGTGGTACGCACCGGCCTCCTACTACCGGACCGGCGCGGCCAGGAACGACTACTCCGGCTTCTTCCACACCGTCGGTCTCGGCGGCCGCGCCTACGGCTTCGCCTACGACGACGTCAACGACCAGAGCTCGGTGAAGATCCTGCCGAACAGCAACCCGCCGAGCCGCCTCACCATCGGCATCGGCTGGTGAACCGGCCGGCCCGACCGGCGGGTGCTCTCCCGCCGGCGGGTCAGCCCCGGCCGATGTACGGCATGGTGGTGGCCAGCACGGTGGCGAACTGGATGTTGGCCTCCAGCGGGAGTTCGGCCATGTGCCGGACGGTGCGGGCCACGTCGGCGACGTCCATGGTGGGCTCGGCGGCGATCCGGCCGTCGGCCTGGCGGACGCCGGTGGACATCGCGGCGGTCATGTCGGTGGCGGCGTTGCCGATGTCGATCTGGCCGCAGGCGATCCGGTACTGACGGCCGTCCAGCGAGAGGGACTTGGTCAGGCCGGTGACGGCGTGCTTGGTGGCGGTGTAGGCGATGCTGCCGGGGCGCGGGGTGTGCGCGGAGATCGAGCCGTTGTTGATGATCCGGCCGCCCTGCGGGTCCTGACGCTTCATCAGGCGGAACGCGCCCTGCGCGCAGAGGAAGGCACCGGTCAGGTTGAGGTCCACCACCGCGCGCCAGTCGGCGACGGGGAGGTCCTCCAGCGGCGTCGGCGGGCCGAAGGTGCCCGCGTTGTTGAAGAGCAGGTCGATCCGCCCGAAGTGCTCGGCGGTCGCGGCGAACAGCGCGTCCACCGCCGCCGGATCGGTCACGTCGGTCGGGACGGCGAGCGCGCCGGGCCCGGCCTCGGCGGCCTCGGCGGCCACCGCGTCGAGCGGCTCGGCCCGGCGCCCGGCCAGCATCAGCCGCCAGCCGTGGGCGGCCAGCTCCAGCGCGACGGCGCGGCCCACGCCGCTGCCTGCTCCGGTGACGACGGCGACCTGCTGCGGCATTCGCTGTACTCCTCGACTGGGACCGGCCTCGACTGGACGGCCCCTCGATGATCGCGCACGGATGGACCGGCCGTCACTTGTCGAAGCGTCCAGCGAGTGAGCGGAGCGGCGCCCTCCGAGTGATGGGAAGCACCGGGCGGTCTTGGACCGGCCAGTGGTTGGGGGCGGCGTCGCGGTAGTGGGGTGCGCTCCTTCACCCACCCTCCAACCACCGGCCGGTCCTGTTCGGCGGCCGGAAGCCCCGGTCGGCCTCGCTAGAGTGTCCGAAAGGAGGCAGTCATCGTGCAGAACCGGGAGGGCCGGCCCCAGGGCCTGGTCACGGCAGGACAGCGGGCCCAGCTGATGCGGCAGGGCAACGCCTCCGCGGTGCTGCGCGCCGTCCTCGCGCACGGCCCGGTCTCGCGGGCCGAGATCGCCCGGCACACCGGGCTGTCCGCCCCCAGCGTCACCAAGCTCACCGCCTCCCTGATGGAGGTGGAGCTGCTCAACGAGCTCGCCCCGGTGGAGCCCACCCAGGGCCGCCCACGGGTGCCGCTCCGGGTGGACGGCGACCGGATCGTGGCGCTCGGACTGCACATCGGTCTGCTGCGGACCACCTTCGGGCTGGTCGGTCTGGACGGCAGCGTGATCGCCGAGCGCGAACTCCCGCACCACGAGCTGCCCGACCTCTCGCCGGCCCGGATCACCGAGCAGGCCGGCCGCGCCGTCCGGGCCTTCCTGGCCGAGAAGCTGGACGGCCGCCGCCTGGTCGGCACCGGCGTCAGCATCGGCGGCTGGGTGGACGGCGCCAGGGGCAGGGTGGTCGAGCACGGCCCGCTCGGCTGGCGGGACGTCAACCTGCCTGCCCTGCTGGCCGACAGCCTGCCCGGGCCGCTGGTGCTGGAGCAGACCGTCCGCGCCATCGCCCGGGCCGAGTTGTGGTTCGGCGCGGGCCGCGAGGTCGACGACTTCGTGCTGGTCATGATCGGCAACGTGCTCGGTGCCGCGATCGTGGTCGACCGCACCGTGCACCGGGGCCCCGGTGCGGCGGCCGGCGCGATCGAGCACCTGCTCGCCACCGACGACCCCGAGGCGGTGCGCTGCCCGGTCTGCGGCGCGGGCTGCCTGAACGCCACCGCCTCCGACACCGCGCTGGTGGCCAGGGCCCGCGAGCTCGGGGTGATCCCGGACGACCCGGCGGACGGCGCCGCGCTGGCCCTGGAGCGGCTGGTCGCGGCGGCCCGGCCGGCCGGTTCCGGCACCGGCGACGAGCAGGCGCAGGACCTGTTGCGGACCCGGGCCCGCCGGGTCGGGCGCGCGGTCGCGACCATCGTGGACCTGATCAACCCCAGCCGGGTGGTGCTGGCGGGCGGCATCCTGGTCGCCGACGAGTACCTGGACGAGCTGCGCACCGAGGTCGGCCGCCGCAGCCACCGGGGCCTGGCCGTCGCCGACGACATCGTCCCGGCGGTGTTCGGGGCCCGGACGCTGGTCCGGTCCTCGGCGGTGCCGGTGCTGGAACAGGTGATCACCGAGCCGTTCAGCGCGCTCGGCCTGCTCTGAGGCCGACCGGCCATTGGGGGGCGTCGTCGCGACGCCGGGGCACGCACCTCCAACACCGCTCCTTCACCCACCCCTCAACCGCCGCTCGGCCTGAGCCTGTCTGACACACCGTCGAGCGGTGTGACAGTGGTCACGCTGACGCCCACCGGCCGTCGGCCGGTGCCGGGGCGAAGAGCCGTACACAGGCCGCCAGGACCGGTTCGTGCACGCCGGACGGGCTGGTCATGGCCTCGCCGGAGGTCCGCGGCCCGCCGTCCGGCGGGGGCCCACCCCCGTCGGATGACGGGATGTCAGTGGGTGGGGGCGAAAGATCGCAACCGGCCTTCCCCGCACCTGCGTCGTAGGATTCCGGACGGCGCACTCGCCCCTTCGGGCCGTGACGCTGACCTGGGCCGGTACCTCTGGTGCCCCGCCCCGGCCTCACCTCGGGGCCACCGTCCTGGCCGGTCCGCCCGGACGAGAGACCGGTCGGAGAGAGACCTTGCCGTTCAAGCGCAGCCGTACCGCCCTGTCCGTCGTCAGCGTGCTCGCGCTCGCCCTGGGCCTGGCGGCCTGCGGGAGCGAGGCCGGCTCGGACCGGCCTGCGGCCGCCGACGGTGCGAAGGGGGCCGCGCCGTCGGCTGCGAAGAGCAGCACGCCGCCGAAGCCGACCAAGGTGCTGATGCCCACCGGCCCGGAGGCCGAGTTCAAGAAGATCCGGGACACCGCGGCCGGGCCGATCAGGGCGACCACGCTGACCGGCGCGAAGTCCGGAGTCACCGCGAAGGTCTGGGTCTGGCTGCCGCCGGAGTACAACGACCCGAAGTACGCCAAGACCGGCTTTCCGGTGCTCACCCTGTACGCGGGCGGCCAGAGCGCGAACTACAACACCTGGACCGACAACCAGCTGCCGATCCAGGAGATCGGCGCGGAGATGTCGAAGGCGGGCAAGGCCCACCCGTTCATCATGGTGATGCCGGTGCAGAACCTGGACACCAACGAGGCCAAGGCGCTGGAGTGCAGCGACATCCCGGGCCAGCCGAAGATCGGCACCTGGATGGCGGAGGACATCCCGGACTTCGTCCGGGCCAACTTCCGTACCGTCAAGGGCCGGGACGGCTGGGGCCTGATGGGCGCCTCCACCGGCGCGTTCTGCAGCGCCAAGCTGGCGCTCCAGCACCCCGACGTGTTCAAGGTCGCGGTGCCGATCGACGGCTACTTCAACCCGGACTCCCCGCTCTGGAAGGGGCACGAGGCGGAGCGCCTCGCCAACAGCCCCGGCGAGCTGATCACCAAGGGCGCGGACGTCCGGATGCTGGCCACCGCGGGCGGGGCCAACCCGAACGAGCTCAAGGTGGTCAAGACGTGGGTCGCCAAGGCGGCGGCCCCGACCACCGTCGAGTACTACGAGCAGCCCGGCGGCAAGCACCTCACCACGGATTTCAAGAAGATGATCCCGGCCGCCCTGGAGTGGCTGACCAAGAACCTGGCCGGGCCGGAGCACGACTGACCACCCGTCAGCGGCGGCAGGCCGCTGACCTGCACGTCAATCAGACATTGATTCGACTCTGATGGGCTGTCACCACCCTGGAGACCCGAGCCGGGGGGGGGGGGGGCGCGGGATCTCCCAAGGTCCCCGCCCAGCCGGGCGAGGGGCGCAAGGTGCAGCCTGCCGTCGAGGCGATCCCGTTCGCCGGGCTGCGTCTGGTGTACGCCGCGCTCCGCCGCGATCTCACTCGGCTGCCCAACGCCCTGCGGCTGCTCCAGCCCGAGGACACCGCCACCGCCGAGGCGGTCCAGCGGCACTGGGACTTCCTCACCGCGATGCTCACCTGCCACCACGAGCAGCAGGACACCCGGCTGTGGCCGCTGCTGCGCCGTTTCGCCCCCGAACTCCGGCTGCTGCTCAACTGGCTGGAGTCCGACCACCACAACCTCGACCACTCCTTCACCCGGATCACCACGCTGGTCCGGATCGCCACCAGGGACCCGGCCAGCGCCTGGTCGGTGGCGTACGCGGTGGAGGAGCTGGCAGCCAGGCTGGAGACCCATCTGCGGATCGAGGAGCGGCAGTTGCTGCCCCGCCTGGACGGGATCTTCCCGGCCGGATCGCGGATCGGCACCCTGCCCGAGCTGCTCGACCTGCTCCGCGCGGCGGACGGGCCGAACACCTCGGACGCGCTGGTCTGGCTGCTGGAGGGGGTGGACCCGGTGCAGATCGACCGGCTACTGGCCGACTGCGACGACTCCACCGCCCGGCACTGGCCGCACTGGCGGGACACCTACGCCCGGTGCACCGACGAACTCTGGGGCCCGCAGTCCTGACCGGGACCGGCAGTTGGCTTGATAACGTCCACGGATGCCTCCGTTCTTCGAACCGCAGCTGCTGACCCGTCTCGGCCAGGCCCGTAAGGTGCTGATCGCCGGGGCGGGCGGCGGCTTCGACGTGTACGCCGGTCTGCCGCTGGCCCTCGCGCTGCGCGCGGCCGGACGTGAAGTCCACCTGGCCAACCTGTCGTTCAGTCACCTCTACGGCCTGGACGCCGGGGTCTGGCTGGAGCAGGAGGTGGCGGAAATCCGCCCCGACACCAGCTCGGCCGAACCGTACTTCCCGGAGCGGACCCTGGCCCGCTGGCTTCGGGTGCACGGCATGCCCGACACCGTCTGGGCGTTCGGCTCGGTCGGCGTCCAGCCGTTGCGGGCCGCCTACCGGGCGCTCTGCGCGCACCTCGGCATCGACGCGATCGTGCTGGTGGACGGCGGCACCGACATCCTGATGTGCGGCGACGAGGCCGGCCTCGGCACCCCCGAGGAGGACATGGCCAGCCTGGCGGCGGTGGCCGGGATGCCGGAGATACCCGTCCGGCTGGTCAGCTGCCTGGGCTTCGGCGTGGACGCCTACCACGGCGTCAACCACTCGCTGGTGCTGGAGAACCTGGCCGCCCTCGACCGGGCGGGCGGCTACCTCGGCGCCTTCTCACTGCCCCGCGACAGCCGGGAGGGCCGGCTCTACCTGGACGCCGTCGAACACGCCAGGGCCGCCTTCCCCGAGCACCCCAGCATCGTCCACGGCTCGGTCGCGGCCGCCCTGCGTGGCGAGTTCGGCGACGTCCGGTTCACCGACCGGACCAAGGGCGCCCAGCTCTTCGTGAACCCGCTGATGACCCTGTACTTCTCGGTCACCGTCGAGGCCCTGGCCGCCCGCAACCGCTACCTGGACCGGCTCGAGCGCACCCACCTGATGCGTCAGATCAGCACCGCCATCGAGGAGTTCCGCGACACCCTGCCGCAGCAGCGGCCGCCCCGGACGTTCCCGCACTGAGACCGGCCGGTCTAAGCCTTCCGGGCAGCCGCCAGGATCTTCACCGTGGTGTGGAAGAAACGCGAAGTGCCCTGACCCCGGTAGGACTTGGGGAACATGGTGGCCGGGTTGGTGTTCATCCGGCCGTCGCGCAGGTGCAGGACGGTGCAGGCGGCGCCCGGGGTGGCGGAGACGATCTCCCAGTCGCCCTTGGGGGAGCGGACCGGGAACTCCAGGTCGGCGGGCAGCGGTTCGGAGAGGAAGACCACGCAGAGCCGGACCTCCGGGGTGACCTCGATGCCCGCGAAGGGGTCGGACTCGACCAGCTCGGCCACCTCCTCGACGGTGCGCAGCATCACCGGGACGGCGTACCCGAGGGCCTGCTCCAGGTGCTGCTCGATCCGGCCGGTCAGCGCGGCGCGGTCGGTCTCGTCGGTCGTGAAGAAGACGTTGCCGCTCTGGATGTACGAGCGCACGTCGTCGAGCCCGAGCTCGGCGAAGAGCGCCCGCAGCGGCTCCATCTTCACCGTCCGCCCGCCGACGTTGACGGCCCGCAGGAACGCGATGTACGTGGTGGTCCCGGTCATGGCGCCAGTGTCGCAGCAGCCACTGTCAGCGGTCGCTGGGACACTGGTCGGATGACGACCTGGCAGGATTTCGAACGAGAGGCCCCGGACTTGGCGCCCGCGGTACGCGCCCGGTTCGAGGCGAACCGGCACCATGTGCTGGCCACCCTGCGCACTGGCGGGGCGCCCCGGGTGAGCGGCACCGAGGTGCAGTTCATGGGTGCGGATCTGACCATCGGCTCGATGTACGGCGCACTGAAGGCCCTCGACCTGCGCCGGGACGGCCGGTTCGCGCTGCACAGCAACCCCTCCGACCCGACCATGGCCGGCGGCGACGCCAAGATCTCCGGCCTGGCCCACGAGCTCACCGACGAGATCGAGCTGAGCGGGTACGTCGCGGAGCTCCCGTCGGCACCGCCGCCAGGACCGTTCCACGCCTTCCGGCTGGAGCCGACCGAGGTGGTGCTGACCGAGGTCGAGGACGACCAGCTGGTGATCCGCTCCTGGCGGCCGGGCGAGGACGTGCGGACGGTCCGGCGGAGCTGACCCGGAGCTGACTCGGGGTCAGCCCGACAGGACGGCGCGCACCGCCTCCGGCGTCCGGGCGACCACCGCGTGACCGTCGTCGGCCGTGATGATCGGCCGCTGGATCAGGATGGGGTGTTCGGCCATCGCCGCGATCCAGCGGCCCCGGTCGCCTTCGGTCCGGCTCCACTGCTTCATGCCCTGCTCCTTGGCCACCGGCTCGTCCAGCCGGGTGATGTCCCAGGGCTCGAGCCCGAGCCGGGTGAGCACCTGCTCCAGCTCGGCCACGCTCGGCGGGTCCTCCAGATAGCGGCGGACGGTGTACTCGGCCTTGGCCGCTTCCAGCTCGCCGAGCGCGCTACGGCACTTCCCGCAGCGCGGGTTGATCCAGATCTCCATCCGGCCAGCCTACTAAGACCCCGCGTCGATTCACGACGGCGAGGCCGAGGGCCCGTCCCGAAGGTCCCGAGGAGGGGAACTCCGCGGCCCGGCGGGGGGTTGACTGGGGCAGTGCCTGCGGGAGGGGTGGGGGATGGACGGCGAGGAGATCATCGGACGGCTGCTCAGCGCGGAGGGCCGGGCCGACCCGTACCCGCTCTACGCCCGGGCGCATGAGCTCGGCCCGGTGAGCGAGGCGGGGCTGAACATGGTGCTCGTGGCCGGCCACCGCGAGGTCAACCAGGTGCTCCGCTCCACCGCCTTCCACGTCCCGGACGCGGCGCTGCGCGAGCGCTGGGAGGACGGCTATCTGGAGCACAGCTCCAAGGTGCTGCTCGGCGCGTCGATGCTGGAGACCAACGCCCCCGACCACGGGCGGATGCGTTCGCTGATCGCCTCGGTGTTCACCGCCCGCCGGGTGGCCGCGCTGGAGCCCGCCGTGGTCGCCGCGGTCGACGGGCTGCTGGGCGAGCTGGCCGAGGCCGGCGCCGACGGCTCCCCGGTCGACTTCATGGACGCCTTCGCCTACCGGCTGCCGGTCGGGGTGATCTGTGAGCTGCTGGGTGTCCCGGCGGCCGMCCGGGCCCGGTTCCGGCCGCTGGCCGACGACCTGACGGCCGCGCTGGAGCTGATCGCGTCCGATCCCGAGCTGGCGGCGGCCGATGCGGCCGCCGACGAACTCGCGGACTACTTCACGGTGTTGGCGGCCAGGCGGCAGGCCGAGCCGGCCGACGACCTGGTCAGCGCGCTGGTCCAGGCCGCCGCCGATCACGGGCGACTGTCCGGGCGGGAGCTGCTGGCCAATCTGGTGCTGCTGCTGGCCGCCGGGTTCGAGACCACCGCCAACCTGCTCGGCAACGGCCTGGCGCTGCTCTTCGACCACCCCGCCGAGCGGGCCGCCGTGCGGGCGGGGGAGGTCACCCCGGGCGGCCTGGTCGACGAGGTGCTCCGGTACGACTCGCCCGTGCAGGTCACCTCCCGGATCTCGCTCAGCGACGAGCTCGCGGTCGGCGGTGTCCCGACCCCGTACGGCACCGGCATCCACCTGCTGCTCGGGGCCGCCAACCGCGACCCGGCCCGCTACCCGGACCCGGAGCGGTTCGACCCCCGCCGCACGGACAGCCAGCCGGTCAGCTTCGGCGGCGGCCCGCACTTCTGCCTCGGGGCCCAACTCGCCCGGCTGGAAGCCACGGTGGCACTGCCCGCCCTGCTCGACCGGTTCCCCGGCCTCGCCCCGGCCGGTCCGCCGACCCGCCGCAGCCGGCTGGTCCTGCGCGGGTACCGGACGCTGCCGGTCACCGTCCGCTGAGCCTTCCGCCGGGACGTACGGGACTTTGGTCCACTGCGCCGGGCCTTCCCGTCGGCGACCATGGAGCGGTATGCCCTCGGAGGTCCACTGTGTTCACGCCGCGCCAGCCCGCCAGCGCTCCGGTCGGAGCGCTCAGCCGGGTCCGGACCCCTCGCTGGGTCAGGGCCCTGCCGGTGCTGCTGGTGGCCGTCGACCTGATCGCCGAGTACGTCGCCTCCGCCCACATCGCGGCCGGTTTCCCGCTGGCCGTGCTCCCGGTCCTGGTCGCCTTCGGCTACGGCCCCGGTGCGGTGGCGCTGAGCACGGTCGGCGCCGTGGCGCTGCAGGGCGCGATGGCCCAGCGGGTCGGCCACCTCACCGAGCAGCACCACGTGTGGATCTATCTCGCCACCGCGCTGGCCGGCGTCCTCGGTACCGTGCTGTCCTGGCAGCGGAACAGGCAGGAGCACGACCTGGTCCAGGTCCGCTCGGTCGCCGAGGCACTGCAACGCACCGTGCTGCACCCCGTGCCGCCCCGCAGCGGCGGTCTGCGTACCGCCGGTCTGTACCGGGCGGCCCAGGCCGAAGTCCCGATCGGCGGGGACCTCTACTCGATCTGCGAGACCAGGTACGGCACCCGGGTGCTGCTCGGCGACGTCCGGGGCAAGGGCCTGGACGCCGTCCGTACCGTCGCCGACCTGCTCGGCGCGTTCCGCGCGGTGGCCCACGAGGCCGAACACCTCGACGACCTGGCCGACCTGCTGGACCGTCAGCTCCAACGGGTCGCGGGCGACCGCGACGACCAGGAACTCTTCGCCACCGCCACCCTGCTCCAGCACGACCCCGGGACCGGCCGCTGCCTGCTGGTCAACCGGGGCCACCACGCCCCGCTGCTGATCGGCCCCGCCGGGGTCCGGGCCGTGGACGCCCCCGAGCAGCTCCCGCTCGGCCTCGGCGGCCTCAGCCTCGCCACCCCCGCCGCCCCGGTCGTCTTCACCCTGGAGCCCGGCCACACCCTGCTGCTCTACACCGACGGTCTCAGCGAGGCCCGCGACCCGGCCGGCGCCTTCTATCCCGTCGCCGAGCGCCTCACCACCCTCACCGCCCTCCCCGGCACCGACCCGGAGCACCTGGTCGCCGCCCTGGACGAGGACGTCCGGACCCGCTGCGGCCCGCTCACCGACGACCTCGCGATCCTGGCGCTGACCCCGGTTGGTCCCGGGTCCGACGCTCCGTCAGACTGACCCGGTGCAGCCCGACGACTCCGCCCTGATCCCGCCGATCCTCCCGGACCGGCCGAGCCTGCTGCGCTGCCGCCGCTGCGGCCGTCCGCTGCACGACCCGGAGTCCCGGATCCGCCGGCTCGGCCCGGGCTGCCGGGGCCCCGAGGACGGCACGCACGTCCTCCCCGGCGAGCAGGACCCGCTGTTCTGAGAGTCACTCCCGGGCACGGGCGGCAGCGACCAGGCCGACCACTCCGACGGTGAGCACGGTGGCGATGAGGAACTTCCAAGTCTTCGTCATGCCATGCCAAACGCCCGCCCCCACCAGGGGAAACGTCCTTTCACCCGGGCGGCCGCTCGGTTCGTGCACCGTTCGGCGCGAGGGCCGGGCCGGCTCGGGAAGCGACGCCCGGGGGAGCGGTCGTACCGTGGACGGGGGCCCACCGAGAGGAGGCCGCGATGCCCGGTTCGATGGCCATCAGCCACACCGATGCGCTCGTGATGCTCAGCCACACCGATGCGGAACGGCTGGCGAGTGTCCTGCGGGAGATGTCCCGCCTGCTGGAGCAGCCGGGCGGGGACCGGCTGTCCGACGCCCAGGCCGAGGCACTGTGCGAGGGGAGGATGCGCCGGGACGAGCTGGCCGAGTGGTCGCGGAAGCTCTCCGGCTACCTGCGGGACCACCTCTGACCTGTCACTGACCCGCTGCCGGTCGGCTCGCCGGTTCGCTCGCTGGTTCGCCGCCCGCCGCGCCGACGGCCGGGGCGGCGCGACCGGTTGCGGGTGCAGGGGGCGCCGGGGCATCGCATGATGGGCGGTGACCGCAGGCGGAGCGCGAGGAATGAGGGCGCAGGGTGCTGGACGACGCCTCCTCGCGCCGCACCCAGGACCTGCTGCGGCAGTTGCTGGACGGTACCGAGGCGGGAGTGGTGGTCTTCGACCCCGAGCTCTGCTTCCAGTACGTCAACCCCACCCTGGCGCGGATGAACGGCCTGGCCGCGGCCGAGCACATCGGACGCCCCGTCAGGGAGGTGCTGCCCGCGCTCGACGCGCGGGAGGACATCCTGCGGCAGATCCTGGCGGACGGCATCCCCCGCGAGATCACCTCCAGCGGCCACACCCTGGCCGGCTCGGACCGGCAGCGCCGGTACTGGCACGCCGCCTACCACCGGATCGAGGAGGCCGGCCTGGTGATCGGCCTGGTGGGCATCCTGGTGGAGGTCACGGACGCCCAGGAGCAGCAGCGCAACCTGGAGCGAGCCCGGGCCCGGCTGGCCGTTCTCGACCAGGCGGCCACGGTCATCGGCACCACCCTCGACATGGACACCACCTGCCAGGAACTGGCGGCGTTCCTGGTCCCGGGGCTCGCGGACGCCGCGACCGTCGAGGTCTTCCCGCACGAGGCCGACCCCGGCGCCCGCCCCGTGCCCCCCGGCACCCTGCGGCTGCGCCGGGCCGGGATGGACGCCACCCCCGGACTGCTGGAGCGGGTCCGCAGCTTCGGTGCGCCCGGCGAGTACGTCGACTACCAGCCAGGGTCCTCGATCCAGCGGTGCCTGGAGTCGGGCCGTCCGATGGTCGACAACGTCTTCACCGACGCCGAACTCAGCCGGGCCGCCCCCACCCCCGACCGGGTCGACGCCTACCGGGCCGGCGGTCTGCACTCCGCGCTGGTGGTCCCGCTGTCCTGCCGTGACAAGCCGGTCGGCACCGTCACCCTGCTCCGGGCCGCCACCTCACCGGCCTTCGACGCCGACGACGTCACCACCGCGCAGGACCTGGCCCGCCGGGCCGCGATCGCCCTCGACAACGCCCGCCGCTACACCGCCGAGCACCACATCGCCCTGGAGCTCCAGCAGGCACTGCTCGCCGCACCGGGACGGCCGCACCCGGGCCTGGACATCGCCACCCGCTACCTGCCCTCGGGAGCCAGCGCACTGGTCGGCGGGGACTGGTTCGACGCGATCGCGCTGCCGCAGGGCAGGACCCTGCTGGTGATCGGCGACGTGATGGGCCACGGTGTGCAGGCCGCCGTGGACATGAGCCACTACAGCTCGATGCTCAAGGTGATCGCCCGTCAGCAACCGGCCCCGCACCTGATCCTGGACGCCCTCGACGCCCTGATGGCCGAGGCCGCCGCCGAACGCCCGGCAACCTGCCTGCTGGTCCTCGCCGACCCTGTCCGCGGCGAGTGCACCTACGCCAGCGCCGGTCACCTGCCACCCGCCGTCATCGAGGCCGACGGCAGCACCCGCCTGCTCCACCTGCCCACCGGTCCGCCACTGGGCGTCGGCCTCGGCGGGCACACCTCCCTCACGGTGCCCTGCGGGCCCGGCCGAACCCTGCTGCTCTACACCGACGGCCTGATCGAACGCCGGGGCGAGGACATCGACGTCTCGCTCGACCGCCTCACCACCCTCCGCGTCGTCCCCGGCACCACACTGACCGAGATCGTCGACCACACCCTGCACCGGCTCACCACCCCCGGCACCCCCACCGAGGACGACATCGCCATCCTGGCCGCCCGCTTCCGGCAGTCCCAGTGAGCTGCCGGCAACAGCGCAGTTGCTGAGAGGGCCTCGAGTCCTTCAGCGTGGCGCGTCGTCGTGGGCGAGTGCGTTCTCCCGCAGGTTCGGTTCCACCCGGAGTGTCCTGGTGAACCATTCGCCGTAGCGGCTTCCCAGGAAGGGTGCCGAGGCTCCGTGAAGGACGATGCTCAGGCCCACGGTCACGGCGATGACCTCGCTCAGCAAGGTCCCTCCGGGTAGGTGCTCTTCGAGGGCGAGCAGGCCGAACACGAGCGAGGCGAGCCCGCGTGGACCGAACCAGCCGATGTAGGCCACGGAGGCGGCTCGAAGACCGGTGCCGACCAGTGCGAGAGCGACCGGCAGCATCCGGAGGGCGGTGAGGCTGAGCAGCGCGTAGACGACGGTCCGCCAGGTCAGGTGCTGGAGTGTCGGTCCCAGGATGACCGCGCCGAAGACGAGGAAGCTCAGCGAGGCGAGCAGGAGTCCGAGCCGTTCGGTAAACCTTGTGTTCTGCGCGGGATCCGAGTCCTGTGCGGGGATGCCTCGGTCGGCGGGTGTGCGGCGCAGGTGGATGCCGAAGGCCAGGCCGGCGGCCCATGCGCCGATGAAGCCGCTCCCCTCGGCCGCGACACACAGCGCGTAGGCGATCGCCGGAACGGCGAGCGCCAGGAACTGCCGCCAGTCGGAGCTGCTCCATCCTCGGGCGAGCGACCAGCGCAGCAGGTGCGCCCCACTCCAGCCGGCCGCGAGTCCGATCGCGCTGCTCAGCAGCAGCGCACGCGCGAACGTCTCGGCCACGCCCGGATGGCCGTGGCCCTCGCCCGCCGCCGCGAGGGCCAGGACGAAGAACGGCAGCGCCAGACCGTCGTTCAGGCCGGATTCGACCGTCAGGCCGCCACGGACGAGCGGCGGAACCTTCTTGTTGGAGAAGGCCTGCTGCCCGAGCGCGGCGTCCGTCGGCGCAAGGATGACGGCGGCCAGGGCCAGCTCCCCCACGCTCAGGCCGGGCAGCAGGGGCCAGGCCACCAGCCACCCCAGCGCCATCGTGGCCGGCAGGCCCACCGCGAGCAGCCGTAGCGGCAGGAACTCCTCCCGGCGCAGGTCCCGGGCCCTGATCGTCGCCGCATCCGCGAACAGCAGGAGCACCAGCGCGCTCTCCAACAGCGTCCGGGTGACCTCGGGGTCCTTCGCCCGGTCCAACAGGTCCAGGCCCAGCGGACCGATCGCCAAACCGAACAGCATGAACACCAACGGCCCCGACAGCACCGTGGTCGACAGGCGCCGCGACAGCGCCCCGTAACCGACGACCACACCCCCGGCGACCACGACCGCCCAGCCGTTCATCCGTACTCCTGCCAGCGCCCCATGCACGCCTTCTCGCCTCACGCAGAGACACGAAGACTTACCCTACGTCGCCGCCGACCCGTGTTACGTGACCCTGCTTCCAACCCGCCCGGCCCGGTCGGCCCAATGAACGGCGACCCACGCCGAGCCGACCAGGGGGCGAGCTCTGGGGTCGGCCAAACGCCGGAGCGGTCGACTGGTGGGACTTCCTCCCAGCCGACGGGAGGTAAGGACGGGAAGGTCCAACTGGCGCTGGCGCCGAGCAGTAGCGACTCACATCGGGTCGGGTCGGATGAGTTCCATTGAATCCCTGCCGTCTGGCGAAGCGCCGAGGTAATTCCATCCTGAAACCGCAGTTCTTGGGATGGAATTACCTCAATGCTCACCCCCTTGCGAGGGCGAGGCGGGCGCGGCGCATCAATCCTGCAAGGATGTTCTGGTCGTTCCGGCGCACAGGGCCCAGATCACGAAGATGTCGATGGCGATCAGCACGAGGGCCCAGAACGGATAGTAGGGCAGCCACAGGAAGTTGGCGATCATGCTGAGTCCGGCGACGACGACACCGGCAATACGTGCCCAGACGGCGCCACTGAAGAGGGCCACACCGGTCAGAACGATCAGTACGCCCAGGATGAGGTGGATCCAGCCCCAGCCGGTGGTGTTCATCCGGAAGGCGTAGTTGCGGGTGACGACGAGCAGGTCGTCCTTGGCAATGGCGGCGATCCCCTCGAATATCGCCATGGTGCCGCCGAAGATCATCAGAACTGCGGCGAAGACGGTCCAGCCGGTGGCGAACGGCCTTCGGGAAGTAGGGGCACTCGACGGTGTGGCGCTGACGTTGCTGGCCATTGTTCGGGCTCCTTCGAGAACAACCGCGTCGCCGCATCGGGCGACCTGGTCGGAGGCTCCGTATCCAGGCTGCCACGGTGGAAGCCGGGCAGCACTTCCGGATGTCCCATTCCGCAGGCGACTCGGATCAGTGGCTCTGCAGTCGGGTTGCTTCGCCACCCGCACCGGGCCTGCCGGATGTCGACAGGACGGCCTACCTCCCGTCCACGTGGTCGGTGGGCCGGGGCGGCTCGACGGTCCGGCCGGTGGCGGCCAGCAGTGCGATCACAGCCAGGACGGCGAGGAGGATGAGCACCAGCAGCAGGACGGTCAGCACCGTCGGGTAGCTCCACAGCGCAAGAACCAACGCGAGCACGAGAAGCACGCCGAGGGTGATCCAGCGCCGGTAGGAGTCCGTCCAGGTGCCGACCCGTCCGGTGTGGACCCCGTGGGCACCGCCCCAGCGTGCGGCGGAGTCGGCCATCCGGTCCGCCCTCCCGTGCACAGCGCGCGGCAGGCGGCCGGAGCCGGACAGGTACGCACCGAGGGCCACCACCACGCCGAGGGCGATCACCGTGCGTGCGCTGACCCGCAGGAAGCGCAGCAGCGTGTCGAAGATCGCCGCAGCAGCCTCCGGCGACTGCACCTGCGCGGGCAGGTGGTCGAGGTAGTAGTGGCGTGCGACGACCAGCCCGACGACGAGGATCAGGCTCGCTCCGGCCGCGCCCAGGGCCGTGGTCACCAGCGCACGGCGGCGCCGACGGGCGAGCAGCACCCCGATCGCGCCCAGCACCACCGTGAGCACGGGCAGCCAGTTGCCGAGAACGTCGAGCGCGTGGGCCGCACCCCTGATCTTCTCCAGCTTGTCGGACTGGAAGAGCACCATCTGCTTGTTGACTGCGGGGATCTTCTCCGCCGGAGTGAGGCCGGCGTCCACGAGGTCCTGCTTGACCGTCTCCACGGCGGTGCCGACGTCCAGCGTGACGGTGCCGCCGCTGACCTCCACCGCGCCCCGGCCGTGGCCGGTGAGCGCGTGCACGACCGCGTTGTGCGCGGCGCGGTTGGCCTCGGTCCAGATGGTCTCGAACCTGTCGCTCTGCACGAAGCGGGTCGCAGCCTTCTCGACCGCACTGTCGACGGCCTCGTCCAGCTTCGGGCCCAACGCCTTGATCCCCGCCACCGCTCTTGGCGGCAGGCCCTGCGACTGCAGCCAGGCGGCCACGTCCGAGGTCACCTCGTTGCCGTTCACCCGGACGTCGACCGCCTTGGTGATGCGGTTCACCGCGGCCGCCTCGATCGCCGGATTCGACGCGAGGGGTTCGACGGTCGAGACGTACCTGTCGGTGTCGAGCACGATGTCGTGCACCCAGACGGTGATCAGGGACATCGGCACGAGGATGCAGGTCAGCGTGATCAGCACGGCCGACACGGTGCTCATCGCGATCCGACCGGTGCGTGAGGCAACCGTCCGGCTCTTCGCGGGTGGGACGGGTGGCGGTGTCTGATCGGGCGGCGGCGGTTGAGACGGGCTGCTCATGACACTCCAGGGGCGACTGCGGCCGGGCTGCCGCTCACCGTCCATTGGGACTCACCGCAACGGCCACCGCACGTTGGGCTACATCTCCCGAGCGACTCGCCTGGAGGCCCACCACCCGGTTCGCACGCCGTCCCGGACAGGGACAGGGCTGCCGTCAGTTCGTAGATCGCAACGGCATCGAGCGGGCGATCCACAGGGCCCAACCGGATACGACTGGACGAAGAACCATGCGCGACGGTGTCGAGCACGAGCTGTCAGGAGTTGTCCAGGCCCGCAGCCTTCAGTTCCGCAGGTCAGAGGCACTCCTACAGGTCTTAGTTCTGATCGAACATGCCTCTGACCTGCGGCAATGCAAGCTTCAAGGAAGATCATTTCACAACCGGTGCACACGCGGAGCCCTTGACGATGAGACGCAGCGAGAAGCACTGAACGGTGATGAGTACGCCGCCCGCGCCGTCCAGGTCGGCTACTACGCAGCGCCACCGACCTGGACGGCGCGAGGGCACTGCGGGGCTCCCAGGGCGGAGGCTACGCGGTCGGGCGGTAGGACCACGCGGGCGCGCCAGCGAGGGAGGGCGCTGACCGGACTCGACCCCTACACCCTGGTGGCCAGTGGCGTTTGTGCTGATCAGTGGGGGTGTGGGGGTGTTCACGAGTGGTGGTGACCAGGACCGCGAGGCACCGCCTGAAGATCACTTCCCGCTGGGCGGGTGATCGTTTCCCGAAACTGAGGCGCTGGAGGTTGGGACACCGGGCCAGACTGGCCCGGTGGGAACCCATCGGCCCCTGTCCCATCCCCGTCATCCCGGTGGTCGTCCACAGTCTTCGTGGGATCGACAGTCTCGGACTCGGAAACGATCTAACTGGTCGTCAATGCTTCTTCGTTGAGCCGGCGTTGGGCCGAGCGTCTGACAGTTGCTCACCCTGTCGTGTCGTACTACGACAGGGCCCACTTCTGGCTGTTGTTGCCGTTGCAGGTCCACAGGACCAGCTTGGTGCCGTTGGCGGTCCCGCCGCCGGTGGCGTCCAGGCAGAGGCCGCCGCCCACGTTGGTGATGGTGCCGTCCGCGTTGACGTTCCACTGCTGGTTGCTCTGGCCGTTGCAGTCCCAGATGACGACCCTGGTGCCGTTGGCCGTGCCGCCGTTGTAGGCGTCCAGGCACTTGTTGCCGTAGACCACGAGCTGCTTGCGGGAGGTGTTGTTCCACGACTGGTTCTCACCGCCGCTGCAGCCCCACAGCTGCGCGTCGGTGCCGCTGATGATGGTGTAGTTGTTGATGTCGAGGCAGCGGTTCGACTGCGCTCCGACCACCTGGGCGCCGTTCGCGCCGGGCAGCGGGCGGACCTCGATGGCGTCGAAGTCCGGTGTCCAGGCGGAGGAGTTGGAGAACGTCAGCGTGTTCGACGAGCCCTTGGCCAGGGAAGCCTCGACCGAGACGGTGCCCGGCGTGGTCCAGGAACCGGTCGGCGGGAAGGACACCGTGGTGGCCTGCTGTCCGTTGACCTGGAGGACGGCCGTACGGGCGGCGTTGGCGCCGTTGGTGTAGGCGATGTCGATGACCTTGGTGCCCGTGGCGTCGGCCGTGACGTTGTTGAAGCGGAGGGTGTTGGCGGCGCCGTTGCCGACGTTGCCCACCTTGGTGCCGCCGGAGCAGTTGGCGCAGGTGGCGTTGGCCGCGGAGCCGCCCTTGGTGTTGGCGGTGGCTTCGGCCTCGTAGGTGGAGCTCGCCGCCTCGGTGCCGCCGGTGACCGTGAGCATCACGGAGTCCTTGGCGGGGACGGAGACGGTGTAGCTGGTGCCGAAGCTGCCCACGTTGGAGCGCGTCCAGAGGTTGCGGACCGTGGCGGAGGCGGCGGTCAGGCCGAGGTCGGACCAGCGGACGGTCATGTTCTGCGCGCTGGAGGTGCGGTTGAGCAGGGTGACCGCCCGCTTGCCGGTTCCGGACAGGACCTTGCCGTAGACCTGCAGTCCGGTGGTGTCCTCGGCGACCTTGACGCCCTGGAGGCCGCGCGGGTCCTGGTCGACCGCGACGACCTCGGGGTTGGTGAGGATGTCACGTGTCTGCGTGCTCATCGTGGCCACGTTGTTGCCGGCCAGGAGCGGGGCGCCCGAGATGGCCCACAAGTTCATGTGGCTGCGGTTCTGGGCGGCGGTGAAGCCGTCCAGGCCGACCATGAGCATGTCCGGGTCGTTGTAGTAGCCGGTGTGCTGGGCCGAGGGGTGCACGTTCGTGTCGAAGTTGGCGAGCATGCTGTCCCACGACGGCGATTGGCCGTGGAAGATGATGTCGGTGTTGGTACGCCACAGGGCGGCCGTGCCGGCGCCCCAGTTCCAGGGGTTCTGCTTGCCCCAGTTGCAGACCGAGAGGGCCAGCGGGCGGCCCGTGGTGGCCGCCGCCTTCGCGGCCGCGTCGCTGATGGCTTGGTAGGTGGTCTTCGCGTCGAGGCCCTCGACGTCGCCGCCGCACCAGTCGACCTTGACGTAGTCGAAGCCCCACTTCGAGAACTGGAGCATGTCCTGCTCGTAGTGGCCCTCGCTGCCGCTGCCGGGCGCGGCCGGGCGGCCCGTCGGGTAGTAGTAGCCGCAGCCGTCCTTGCCGGCGTCGGTGTAGATGCCCGCCTTGAGGCCCTTGCTATGGATGTAGTCGGCGATGGCGTTCATGCCGCCGGGCCACTCGGACTCGTCGGTGGTGATGTTGCCCTGGCTGTCGCGGGTGCCCTGCCACCAGCCCTCGTCGAGGTTGATGTACTTGTACCCGGCGGCCGGCAGTCCGGCCGCGACGAACGCGTCGACCTGCGCCTTGATCACGTTGTAGTCGATGTTCGCGGCGAAGGTGTTCCACGAGGCCCAGCCCATCGGCGCCGACGGTACGGCGATCTGGTTGGACGTCACCGCGACCGTTTCGGTCCGGTCCAGTGCGGTGGCCGGCTGGTACTGGAGGCCGGCGAGAGCACCGGCAGCCATCGCGAGCACCGCGGTGCGGACGAGAACGGCTCGGCCCAGGCGTTTTGTTCGGGGGGCGAATTGCTGAAGCGGCATGAGAGTTCCTTCCGAAGGCACACGACCGAACACCGAAGGGCGGTCGAGATGTCGAGCAGTGCACGGCTTGCCGAGCCGGTCGAGCGCCTGATCGCTCGCTGTGACGCTCACCCGGTTCGGCGTACGTCGCTGCCCGCGAACGTCACGAACACTGGAGTCGGACCTGTGTCACGCCATCGGCTAGCGCTGCAGTGTCAGCACGCCCGGCCGGTACGGCAGGAGGCCGTAGTCCCCGCCGTCGGTGCCGGGGTCGCGCCCCTGGTAGAGGAACTGCAGATTGCAGGGGTCGATGGTCTTGGTCTGGTCGGGGTTGATGCGGACCAGATCGCCGTGGCTGATGTCGTTGGTCCAGGTGGCGCCGCTGTTGGCCTTGCCGGCGAAGGGGTTGGTCACGGTGTCGGCCTGCGGTGTCCAACTGCCGTCCAGGCTGGTGGCCGTGAACGAGCGGAAGTAGCGACCGTACCCTGTGTAGTTCTGGGCCTCGACGATCATGAGGTACCGGTTCTGACCCTGGACCTTGTAGACCTCCGGCGCCTCGAACAGGTTGAGCGGCGTGTCGCTCATGATCTTCGTGAAAGAACCGAAGGTGCCCGGGAAGTTGCCGATGGGCATGCCGGCGCGGTAGATGCCGCCTTCGTCGTCGGCGAAGAACATGTACATGTTCGTGTCGTCGCCGATGAGGGTCACGTCGAGGGGGCCCCCCTTCGGGAGGGTGCCCGTGAACAGCTCCTGCTGCGCGGACCAGCCGTTGGGGTTGGTGGGGTCGCTCGAGGTGCGGTAGGAGAAGCTGTAGGGCCAACCCCCGTTGTAGGCGAGCACCCAGAGGTTCTTCGGGGCGAAGTAGAACAGCGTCGGCGCGATGCCGTCGAAGGGGATCGTGTTCTGGGTGGCGGTGGCCATGTCGGACCAGTTCGTGAAGGGGCTGAAGCTCGTCAATCCCCAACGCCCGTCGTTACCGGCGAGGGTGTTGTGCGACGTGGCATAGACGATGTGCTTGCCGTTGTAGACGACGCTGGTGAAGTCCTTGAGCGCGGCCCACCCTGCCTTCGGCTGCGCCAGCGGGCCGGTCGAGGTCCAGCGGTAGGTCGACGGAAGAGCGCACGTGCCGGTGGCGACGTCGGCGACGGGGACGAGCTGCCACTGCTGGTTGCTGCCGCCCCAGTCGGCGTACTGGACGATCTTGCCGCCGTCGGCGGTGGAGGCGCTCTGGACCTCAAGTGCCTTGCTGCTGTGGCGGTTCAGGAGGCGGACGTAGCCGTCGGCGGAGTCGGCGAGGCGGAACTGCTGGTTGGTCGCGTTGAGGTCGCTCCACTGCACGACGTCGGCGCCGTCGGCCGAGGACCAGCCGTAGTCGTCCAGCACCTTGCCGGAGTTCCGGTTCTGCAGCCGGTAGTAGCCACTGCCGGAGTCCAGGAAGCGCCACTGCTGGGCTTCGTTGCTGGAGCGGGTCCACTGGACGACGGACGAACCGTCGGCGGTGGCGAAGTTGTAGTCGTCCAGCGCCTTTCCGCTGTTGCGGTTCACCAGCACGTACCACTTGCCGGTGTCGACCGAGGCCGCCGAGGCCGACGACGGGTTCACCATTGCCAGGAAGCCGGCCACGAAGACCATCGACAGCAGGGAGGCCATCCGCGGCCGCCATCCTCGCCGTGAGGTTCGTGGAGCTGTACCGAGAGCGTTCATCTGCACCCTCCTAGGGGCGACTTGGGCAGGGGCCGGTCCTTGTCGGTGCGTGCGGGTCGGGCACGACACGTCCGAGGCGGCGGCATGACGTGACCCCTGCGGGGTGGGGGCACCGGGTCTCCGGCGCGTTGTTAGCGCTAACAACTTGAAAGTCGAACATCCGGCGTGTGCAGGGAGAAAACCACGGGGCGCGAGAGGGCGTCAAGTACCGTGCCGCAACCTGGCCGTTACTGGCACGTCATCAGAATCCTGTCCTGTCAGAGTTGTTGACGAGACCGACGTGAGCGCTCACAGGCTTCGGCGGCCGGGGCGGGCAGAAGACTGACCGCGCAGCAGGCGGTCGCGGTGACAACGGTGCACGTGCACCAGCCGCTCGGACGGTGCACCTCCCCCCGCGCACGGCAGATCAGCTGTGGCCAGTGACGGCGGACTCCCACGGATCCGGCAGCACAGCACGGACGTGGGGGTAGCCCGTCTGGCCCACACGCGGCTCCCGCGGGCGCCGGATGACTGGCGCACCGCAGGAGACAGCGCCGATCGCTGCGCCCCGCCCCGAACACGTCCGTGGGTGCCACCTGCACCACCGGCGCCGACGGTGTCTGCACCGCGACCGTCCCGCTGGGGGAGCTACTACTGACAGGAGACCGAAGCACCGGACCGCTGGGAGCACTCCCGGGTTCACCCCGAAGGGACCAGGCCGGCGTTTCCCAACGGCCGTGAAGCCAACGGCCCGAGCCGACCCTCCGTCAGTAGCCGACGTGGAAGGTGGCGTCGGCCTTGTCCGTGGTGGTGGAGATCGGGTCGATGCGCAGGACGTAGCCGGTGTGCCGGATGTAGCGCGTCGGGAAGTTGTGCGAACTGAACGACGACCAGGCGGAGTCGGCCAGTCCGGCGGTCCGGTGGAACGTGGCGTCCGCGGCGAAGATCGCGGTGCCGTCGTTCTCTTCCAGCCGCAGTTCGTAGTTGTAGTGCCGCAGGTAGCGGGTCGGGAAGTTCACCGACTGGAAGGACACACCCGCGCTGTCGGCCAGGCCGGGCACGAGCTTCCACTGCGAGTCGGTGTACGGGTCGAACGGGTAGACATCGATCCGGCCGACGGAGTTGGCATGACGGACGTAACGGTCGGGGTAGTTGTAGGACTTCAGCCGGTTCCAGGCGGGGCTGCCCCACTTCGCCACGAGGTTGTCGTACTCGGTCGTGGTGATCGTCGCGATGGTGCAGTGCTTGGAGTTGAGCGGCTGGGTGTAGAGGCGCTGGTCGAGCGGGATCCAGGAGCCGGCGGCAAGGTCGTTGCTCTGCCAGGCGTAGAAGACGCCGTTCGGCGTGTAGGAGTCGCCCCACAGGTACCAGGATCCGGAGGACAGGGACTTCACCAGGGTCGGCGCCTCGGTGCCGCCGTGGGCGACCGCCGTGCTGAAGGGCGTGAAGCTGCCCGGATTGAGGGTGGTCGACCGCGCGCCGACCAGGGTCTCATCCCTCTTGTGGTAAAGGTAGTTGACGCCGTTGACGCCCACGGCCAGAGTGCCGTCAATGATGTCGTACCCGGGATCGAAGAAAACCTGTGGGGACGACACCGTCTGGAAATCGGTGGTGTAGTTCACCATGATCACGCCGTGGCCGCTGGCGTTGCCGGACGAGTAGATGATCCCGTACTGGCCCCGGCCGGCGTCCCAGAACGTCTCGGGCGCCCAGCTGTGGGTGACCATGTCGTGCAGCTTGAGGCGTCGGTAGCCGGTGAGGCTGCGCAGGTCCGCGGAGTCCCAGACGTGGATGTACTGACTGTTGTAGCCCCAGTCGGTGCCCTTGAGGTCGGTGGCGAGTACGACGAAGGTGCCGTCCTGCTTGCGCATGATGAACGGATCACGCAGGCCGCCCGCACCCGCGGTCGGGGTCACCACGGGGTTGTTCTGGTTGAGCGGCATCCAGCGCAGGCCGTCGGTGCTGACGGCCAGGTGCAGGCCGTAGTTGGCGTCCAGCATGGTCGCGGACTCGGTGAAGTAGCCCATGACGTAGGCCGCGTCGGCAGCGTAGGCGGGCCGCGCGCCCAGGGCCAGCGTGCCGCTCAGGGCCAGCGGGACGGTGGCGGCCATGCCGAGGAACAGTCGGCGCGACGGGTGGGGGCCGGGGCCGGTTGTTGCGTTCATTTGCGCTCCAGGGTGCGTGAGGGGTGGGCGGCCGTTCTCGGCAGTCACGGCATGCACCGTCGCAGTGCTGGGCGGGGCGCCCCGGACCACGGGATGCAACGGGTCCCGCGGGTTGTCGCGGACGTTGCGTCCCGGGGCGGGAGGTTGCTGCCAGTTCCGTGGAGCCCAGCCCAGCGGGGGTGCGGAGACGGTGGAAGCGGGACTGAATGTTAGCGTTAACAATCCAGTCGGCGAGGTCATGCGTTAGATGAAGGCGGCTCGGTGGCCATCACTATGGGTCAGCCCGAGTAGCGCGTCAAGGTCACGCGCAAGGTCGTCCCGCTGCCTGGCCGGGAATCGCAGCCCGACCCGATCCGTCGTCCCGGACGGGCAAGCCCGGCGCGGGCAAGACCCGGGCCGCCCACCTGGTCCACCGAAGCGTGAACCGGCCGGTGCACCTGGGCCGGCGACGACTTCAAGGTCCTGCACCCGGACTATCTCCAGCTGCTGCGCACCGACCCGCGCCGCGCCTCGGAGCCGATCCGCGCCGACTACCGGGCCTGGCAGGCCGAGGCTACGTCCGCGAGCGCCGCGGGAACCCCGTCATCGAGACCACCCCCGCCGACCCCGCGAAGTTCGCCGCCGAGGCGCACAAGTTCCGGCGGGCCGGCTACCGGGTGGAGCTGCTGGTCCTGGCCGTACGCGCCGCCGACTCCCGCCAGGGAACCGCCCACCGCTACGCCCGGGTGACCCGGCTCGGCGTACCCGGCCGGTTCACCACCGCCGGCGGCCACGACGCGCACTACCGGGTGCTGCCCGACGTCGTCGCGGCCGCCGAGGAGCTGGCGGCGGTCGACCAGGTCACCGTGATGCGGCGCGACACCAGCGCGCTCCACAGCAGCCGACGCACCAGCAGCGGGCGCCGGCCCGGACACCGTGCTGCGGCGCTGGCTCTGCTCGCGGAGCGGGCCCGTCCCTACACCGAGGAGGAGGCCGCCAGGTTCTGGGCCGTCCAGCGGGAGCTGCACGCCGCGATGCCGCAGTACCGCGACGACCTGGTCGCCATCGGCGCGCTGGCCCTCCCGCTCATGCCCGCCACCCTGCGGCCGCGCCCGCTGGACGCCCCCGCTGCGGTGGCCGCGCTGCCCGTCCCCGCCCGGTGAAGGCGCCCTACGGTTCGGGCCGAAGCCGGTGGCCGGGATGCCCGCCCAGGTCGTCAGACCACGTACGGAACTCGGTGGGCCGCACGGCGCGGCCGGGCCGAGAACGCCGTCAGCACTGCGCGCGTGCCTGCTTGACACCCGGTTCCGCGCTGTGGAGGTCGAAGCTGACGCTGAAGGTCTCCCGGGCGGTGTGGAGCGTGTCCGCGAGCGGCTGGTACTTCTTGTCCTGCAGCGCGGCCACCCGGGCCACCTCCGCCGCCGCGCCCAGCCGGCCGACCGCCACGTCCCAGGACTGATCCGACGAACCGCTGGCCGGCTGCTCGGGCATCCGCTCGGGCAGCATCCGCACCATCATGCACGCCAACTCGCCGTCGGTCAGGGCCTGATCGCCATCCGACCCACCCGAACTGCAGCCGGCAACGGCCACCAGCGCTGCGATGACTGGGACCAGACGTCTCATCATGGCCATTCCCTCCCCCGGTACTCCACGCCTGGACCAGCTTAGGGACGCACCCTCCCGCCAACAAGGCTCCCGTGACGGTCCATCAGCCCTGCGCCCGCTCAACCTCAGGCTGAGCGCGCTCATGGAACAGGCCAGAGGGCCCGGGAGTCGCCCTTCATCTCCGTCGCGGAGGGCGACTTGAGGGTGGGCTTCAGCCGCTCGCTGCCAGCTCGGCTTGGTCGAACCGGTAGCTCCAGGCGTCGAGAAGGGCGCGGTCCTGGTCGGTGCCAGGACTGGTTAGTGGTGGCCGGGCGGGCGTGCTCGGGCGAGGCCGGCCAGTTCCCGCCGGCGCAGGCGCGGCAGCGGATGTGCCGGCCCGCCAGATGTGGCACCGTCCATGGCTCCGGGCCTGACGGGGCGTGCCGGTAGGGTTCCGTGACCAGTGCCCCGCCCGGGGCGTCGCCGACTCGCGCCGAGCAACCCGGGGACCTGTTCGGGTTGACCGGTTCGGCGGTGGCAAGCCGGCGACCAGCGGTCGGGTTGCGAGGGTCAGGTGTCCGCGGCCGGCGATTGTCCGGTTGGGCGGCCTTCGCGGAGTTGTTCGTTGATGCGCAGAGCTTCTTCGAGTTGGTCTTCGAGGATGATGATGCGGCAGGCGGCGTCGACGGCGGTGCCTTGGTCGACGAGGTCGCGGGCGCGCATCGCGATGCGTAGTTGGTAGCGGGAGAAGCGGCGGTGGCCGCCGTCGGAACGCAGAGGGGTGATGAGGCCGTGCTCACCTAGGGTGCGCAGGAAGCCCGCGGTGGTGCCGGTCATCTCGGCGGCGCGGCCCATGGTGTAGGCAGGGTAGTCGTCGTCGTCGAAGTTGCTGACGGTGTCGGGAGTGCTGGGGGTGTGGGGCCGGTTGGTGGTCGTGACCACTGCACCTCTTTCTCTTACCTGGGGTGGAACGCGTGGAGGGGCCCCGGCGCCATTGCGGCKCCGGGGCCCCGAAGGGGAACAACACCATCTACCGGCCTGGGCCGGTCCTCTGTTTCCGCTTGGCCCCGGGGGATGGGGCGTGCGGGGATCGCGTATGCGTGACCGGAAACCACCGTCCTTCGTAGCTGGGGGGTCTGCGGTGTCCGCCCGGACGAGACTGCTCAACCTCACGGGCCGGGCGATCCTGATGGCGCTTGCGCCCTCCGTTCTTCCTCTGCGTCACTGACAGCCTGCGAACTGCTGGTACTGCGTACTGCCTGGTTGAACACGGGTACTGCTCGGTGCTGCGAACTGCTTGTCCTGCCGTGGTGGCCGTACCGGCCCACCGTCTGGTCCGGCAGCCAGCCCCGTCGCCCGTCCTGCTCGGCCGCTCGGCCGCTCGGCTTGGAACCCCACTGCCCCGGACCTTCCCAGCACGCGCGCCCGCAGTCCGGCGCCTTTGCTGAGACCTTGCGTACCGCAACCACTGGTGACTGCGAATCGACTTCACCTGCCACATACCGCGGTACCGCTGGTTGGTGGCCCCTGACACTGCGGGCCACCTGGTACGGCCGCCAGTCCCGTCGCCGTCCTGCAACCTGCCCTGGCTCCGCGACTCCGTTGCCGTACCTGGTTCTGCGTCACTGCCGCACGCCCACCTGCCCGGCGTGCACCTGGCTACTGCCGCACTGCTATCCCTAATCACTGCGGTACCGCCGACTGGTAACCCCTGATCACTGCGGGCCACCCGGCCCGGTCGCCGGTCCTGTCGCCGTCCTGCACCAACCCTGGCTTCAGAACCCCACAACCGTGCCGATCTGCGACTTCCAGTACTGCTCCCGCCAGTTCGTGTCTGGCGGGCCCCGCTGACTGCTGGCTACGAGAGAAACACTAACCACGCCCCGCAGCAATGTCTACTCTGGCCAGCACAGAGTTTGCGGTGTTCGAAGGGTAGGTAGTCTTCCGTCCCGGCGCGGGCCGGGGCACACTGCGCATGACCAGGGGCAACGCGCAGAAGGGTGAACGCTGACGGAACCCGGGACAGGTCGACGGCTCGCACGCCCGTGCCCCATCCGCAGTCCTCTCCACTGGCCGCCTCGCCGAAGCCGCCCCGAAACTGTCCCGCCCCGTCAGGAGGGGTCTGCAAAAAGAACGGCTCTGGCTCACATCCGGCGGTGACGCAGTGTGCCTGCGATGACAACGGGTAGTTCCTGCAGCTCACTCCCACAGGGATGTCCCATGTGGGAGTGAGGAGACTGCGCAGCAAACTGGCCTCCATCCAAGAGTCGCGCCAGTCGGAGGGCCGGAGTTTCGCACCTAGCGACGTCCCCCACCGGCCGCGCTGTCGCGGGGGCATCTACGAACACCCCAACACCGCGACACCAGAGGTGCGATGACGCTGCGTCACCACCACATGTATGACAGAGCCGTTCAATGGACAGACCCCGGTTTTCGGGGTGACCTCGCAAGTCGCCCTGAACATCTGGAGCTTCGATTCCGAGTCTGCGCTATTGGGGGATGGTGACCAGGATGCGGCCGTGGCCACCGCCGGCGTCGACGTGGTCGTGGGCCTTGGCGATGTCGTCCAGTGGGTGCCGGTCGCCGACGGCGACGGTGAGGGCGCCGACGGCGGCTGCGGAGGTGAGGTCGCGGGCGGCCTGGCGCTTGGCCTCGGCGGGGAAGTCGTCGCTGCCGAGCAGCCGCAGGGTGACGTTGTTGAACAGCAGCGGCCAGAAGGGGATCTCGGTGCGGTCCGTGCGGGTGGCGTAGGCGGCGATGACGGCGTTGTTGCCGGCGACGGCGTTGTCGAGGTCGGCGTTGTCGGACAGCGCGACTTCGATGATCCGGTCGACGCCCCGCGGCGCGTACGAGTGGATGGCCGCGGCGGGGTCTCCGGTGTCCAGGGCGATGGCGTGGGAGACGATGGCCGGGTCGACGCGGTCGAGGTCCGTGGCGCGGCGGACGGTGGCGATCACGGTGGCGCCGGCCCAGTGGGCGAGCTGGGCGGCCAGGGAACCGACGCCGCCGAGGACTCCGTGGACCAGGACCAGTTGGCCGTCGACCGGGCCGTCGGCGAAGACGGTGCGGTGGGCGGTGATGCCGGGGATGCCGAGGCTCGCGCCCAGCTCGTCACTCAGATGATCTGGCAGAGGTACGGTCTGGTGTTCCGGTACGACGGTGTACTGGGCGGCCGTGCCGAAGGGGCGGTAGGACTGCGCGCCGTATACCCAGACCCGCTGTCCGACGCGGCGGGCGTCGACTTGGGCGCCCACGGCGTCGATGACTCCGGCGGCGTCGCTGTGCGGGATCACCCGCGGGAAGGGCATGGACGAGCCGAGCCAGCCGCGCCGTTTCTTGGTGTCGCCGGGGTTGACGCCCGAGACGGTGACGCGGACGCGGACCTCGCCGGGGCCGGGGACGGGATCAGGTAGTTCGCCGACGTGCAGGACATCGGTGGCGGGGCCCTGGTCGTCGTACCAGGAAGCAAGCATGGGGGTACCTCCAAGGGCAGTCAGCTCGCGGGAGCGGTGGGTGCATGCGGATCGCCGTCGGTGCATGCGGTGTCGAATGCGGGCGGTTCCTCCCCGAGGGTCTCGCGCAGCCAGGTCCGTTCCGCGCGGCTGGTGGCGCGGGCGGTGAGCAGCATGCCCCGCCGGTAGGGGTCGGTGATCTCCTCGGCACGCAGGGGCCGCTCGTTGTCGTAGAAGAAGCTCGCCGGCTCTTCCAGGAACTCCAGCCGCCTGCGCAGCACCGCGTGCTGTTCGGCCACGTCGGGCAGGTGGGCGAGGAAGGCCAGGACGATGTAGAACCGGGTGAAGTCGGTGATCTCGTGGTCGGCGGGCTTGCGCAGGCGCTGAAGCATGTCGGCCCGGCCGGCCGCGGTCAGGCTGAGCACGTACCGGGCCGCCCCCGCGGCCGGGTCGGCGTGCCGCTCGATCAAGCCCGCCTTGGTCAGGCGGTTGATCGCCGGATACAGGCTGCCGTCACTGACCGGCCGCGTATAGCCGGTCAGTTGTGAGATGCGGCGGCGCAGGTCGTGTCCGGGCAGGGGCCCCTCGGCGAGGAAGCCGAGTATCGCGAGTTCCAGCATGCCTCCATCTTCGCACGCCTACATCGAAGCGATGTGAACATCGATTCGATGTTACGCTCGGAGGTACCCACCCAAACGTCTCTGGAGAGGCACAGCAAGATGCCGTCGCAGTCCACCGAGTCAGTGATGAACCGCTTCGTCGAGTTCATCAACACGAGCAACGAGGACCTCGCCCGCGAGGTCATTTCTCCGGACGCGGTGTTCCACGCGCCCAGCCACCCGGAACCACTGCGGGGGCCCGATGGGTACTTGGAAGTCATCGGGATGATGCGCAGCGCCTTCCCGGACGTCCAGTGGACGCTGGAGGAGACGGTCACCGAAGGCAACACCGTGGCCGCGCGGTTCACCATGCGGGGAACCCACGACGGTGACTTCTTCGGGATCCCGGCGAGCGGCAACAAGATCTCGGTGCAGGCCATGAACTTCTACTACCTGGCCGACGGCCGGATCGTCGGCGAACGCGGCCAGCCCGACCTCCTCGGGGTGATGCAGCAGATCGGTGCCCTCCCGGCGCCGTGAACCACGTAACGAACTGGCGACCGGCCCGGTGAGCGTGGTCAAGCACGACCAGGCCGGCAAGGCCCTGGCCGGCGCGGTGTTCCAGCTGTGGCGCGAGAGCAACGGCACCCCCGGCCTCCAGACCGGCGGCAGCCGCGCCGACACCCTGGCGCCCACCCCCTGCACCACGGACGCGCAGGGGCGCTGCGCCTACCAGGGCCTCTTGCTGGGCTCCTACTACTTCCTACTCCAAGGAGATCGCGGCGTCGAAGGGCTGTCTGCTGCCCTCGGGCCCGGTCAACGGCCCCCACCTGCTCACTGCGGCGAACGACGGCAGGCCGCCTGGCCCTGCGCAGCCGACGCCGCAGCAACAGCCCATGACCGGATAGCTATACGAGAACAGGGCCGTCGCGGTGGCGGCGGCCGCCGTCTGTCTATTCCTGTGCTTCCTGTGCGGCTTCAGCCGCTCGGCCACCGCGGGGCGGTGTGCGGTCGGACGCATGTGATGGTTCGCGTCGTCGAGGTGGAAAGGGAGCCCGGGCGTGTCACCGGGCCACGGGGTCACGGGTCACCGGCTCCGGTGAGACGGTACGACCGCGTCTCGGCAAAAACGATTGAGACAGCGGCAACCTTTCCGCTCTGAGTGGCCACTTAGGGGTGTACCGACGAGGGCGAGCCGTGGTCAGCGGCGCTACGCCATCGATGTCAACACCCGATCGGAGCCCCACGTGTCACCAGACGACCCGCGATCCGCTGAGCAGCCGATGCTGTGCGGTCGCACGCCCCGCCGTAGCCGGATACTCCGGCATTTTGCCGTGGGGGCGGTGGCGGTACTCACCGCCTCGGCCGGTGTCGGTGCCCTGGCGCCCAGCGCGGGCGCCGAGCCGACCGTCCGCATCAGTGTGGATGCCGGCACCTCCTTGGGCACGGTGCCCAACAGTGGCGTCGGCCTCAACACGGGCTTCGGCGACGAGCACATGGGGGACGCCCAGGTGACATCGCTGATGAAGGCAGCGGGAGTTCGGCAGCTGCGCTATCCCGGCGGCTCCGGCGCGGACGACTACCACTGGAAGACCCACACCTCCGGCGACGGCAGCGGCTGGATCCCCTCCAACACCAACTTCGACCGCTTCATGGCCACCGCGAAGACGGTCGGCGCCCAGCCGATCCTGACCGCGAACTACGGTTCCGGCACCGTCCAGGAGGCCGCCGACTGGGTCAAGTACTCCAATGTCGACAAGGGTTACGGCGTTAAGTACTGGGAGATCGGCAACGAGGTCTACGGCAACGGGCACTACGGCAACGGCAAGGGCTGGGAAAGGGACGATCACGCCGACAAGAGCCCGAGGGAGTACGGGAAGAACCTGGTCGCCTACTCGAAGGCGATGAAGGCCGTGGACCCGACGGTGAAGATCGGAGCGGTGCTCACCACCCCCGGCGGCTGGCCGGACAAGGAGAAGGCTCCCGGTGACACCGCCGACTGGAACAACACGGTGCTCTCCATCGCGGGAAGCTCGATCGACTTCGTCATCGTCCACTGGTATCCGGGCGGCACCACCACGGCCGACCTGCTGAACACCCCCTCCCGGATCGCCGCTACCACGTCCGAGCTGCGCTCGCTGATCGCCAAGTACACGGGCTCGCGCGCCGCTTCGGTGGAGATCGCGGTCACCGAGACCGACAGCGTCGGCTCGCCCGCCTTGACCAGCCAGGCCTCGGCCCTGTTCGCGCCGGACACCTACATGACCTGGTTCGAGCAGGGTGCCACCCACGTGGACTGGTGGAACCTGCACAACGGCACGGACCAAGCACCCACCACCGTCCACGGCCAGACCGACTACCAGGACGGGGGCATTCTCTCCGCTGGAACCTGCGCCGGGGGGAAGTGCCAACCGCCGCGCGACACAACCTTCCCCACCTACTGGGGCATCCGCTCGCTGACCGCACTGGCGCAGCCTGGCGACACCATCGTCAAGTCGTCCTCGGGCAACTCGTCGGTCACCGTGCACGCGGTGCGGAGCGGCAACGGCGGTCTGAACGTCATGCTGACCAACAAGAGCCCGGAGAACGCGGCGGAGGTGTCGCTCTCGTACGCCGGATTCACCCCGGCCGCAGGGGCGGTCACGACCGTTTCGTTCGCCACGGGAGGCACCGCCCTGACGACGGCGGAGCGGGGCACGGCGGTTGCGCAGACGCTGCCGCCGTACTCGATCACGACTCTTCAGCTGAAGCCCGCGTCGAAGACTGCCGGCGCTGACAAGCCGTCGCCCGTCCCCACGCCGACCGCCGTCACGCCGACCGCCACCACCCCGGTTGTCTCCGCCTCCGGCACGACCGGCAGCCGTGCGCAGGCGGAGAAGGGCGTACCCGTCGGCCACCCGAGCCCGAGCCCGAGCAGCACGTCCGGCGGCCTGGCTTCCACCGGGATGAGCGATGCTGTCACGTACAGCGCCGTCGGTGGCCTGTTGGCCATCGCTGCCGGAAGTGTCCTGGTGCTTCGCGGACGTCGCCGCAGGGCTTTGCACGGGAAGTGAGACCGCGTGAGTGACTGACGGCCCGGCAGCAACGCCACCCACCCGTGGCGTGCGCGCCGGGCCGTCGGCGTCGGCGTCGGCAGTCAGGAAACAACAAGGCCCGGGTCGTTGACCTGGACCTGGCGTTCCGGGCCGCTGTGGAACTACCGCGCGAGGACTTCGCGATGAACCACAACCAGGTCGTCCGGGCCGGCATGGCCGCCATCGGCACCAGGCTCCGCGTCGGGACCGACCTCCAGGCCGGCCAGGGCGAACAGCTTCTGCCGCTCACCTGACGGCGCAGACGGATCGGCCCCCTGCCTCACTCGGGAAGCAGGGGGCCGAGCCGTCTGTGGCCTGTGCCGAGGTTCTCGTGGTAGAGGTTGGCGGTCACGGTGGCCAGGGCGTCGAGCCTGTCCTGCGGCAAGGTGGTGTTCTGCTTCGACTCCCTTAGCCGGCGGCGGAGTTGGACGATCTCCTCATCCCGGCGGACTTCACCCGGGGTTCGCAGGACGGGCCTGCCCTGTGTTGGTTCAGCTCTTGCCGGTCAGGCGCCAGACCTGGTTCTTCTTGGTGGCCAGAGCACTCGCGGAGTCACAGGTCCACTGGTGGACCAGCGCTCCGACGGTGGTGGAGATCCCGCTGACGTCCACGCACTTGCCGCTGTGCACCGCGACGAGCTGGTAGTCGTTGGCGGCGACCTGCCGCAGCGTGAACTGCTGGTTCGTGCCGCCGTGGCAGGTCCACTGGTGGACCGCCGCGTCGTCGGCGGTGGAGAAGCTGCTGATGTCGAGGCACTTGCCGCTGTAGTGGTTCACCAGGAAGTAGGTGTCCGCCACCCCTGGCACCGGGCGGAAGTCGAACCGCTGATCCGCACCGGCGCCGCAGGTGTACTGCCGGTACTGAGTGCCGTCGGCGGTGCTCTGGTTGGGGTCGTCCAGGCAGTACCCGCTGTGCTGGGCGACGGCGGTTGACGAGAAGGTGGGCTGGCCGGCGGTGAACTGCCACCAGTTCATATTGAACAGGTACCCGCTGCCACCGGCGAAGCTCAGGTACAGATCGTGGGTCCCGGTCGCACCGGTAACAGGGCACGAGACCGTGCTCCAGGTCTGCCAGCCTCCGGTGCCCGACACCGTGCAGGTCCCGACCGTTGGCCCGGTAGGACTGTCCAGGTGCAGCTCAACTCGGCCGCCGCTGGTGCCCGAGGCCACCCTGGTGGTGAACGAGCCGGCACCGGCGCCGAATGCCACGCCCTTGACCTTGACGTAATCGCCGTTCTCAATCCAGCTGACGTTCATCCCGCCCTCGCTGGAGGGTTCGGTTTCGACGCCGCTGCCCCACGCGATGGTCTCGGCTTCCTGGCGGACATAAGGATCGAGCGTGCCGACCTGCGGCGCCCCGGCCGTCGTCATATTGAACGTCGGAATGGTGCCGTCGGCGTTGTAGCTGAACTTCTCCACCGCAACCGACCGGGTGAAGCCACCACCGCCCGGCAGAGCGCCGTTGTGGTAGAAGAAGTACGAGCCGCCGTTGAAATCGATGACGCCGGCGTGGTTGGTGAAGCTGTTGCCCTCCGAGGGCATGATGGTGCCGCGATACGTCCACGGTCCGGTCGGGCCGGGCGAGGTGGAGTAGGCGATGAACTCGGAGCAGCATTTCGCCGCGTACACCATGTAGTACAGCCCGTTGCGCTTGTAGAACCACGGGCCTTCCTCGTACAGGGTGGGCCGGTTCGCATCTCCCGTACGGGTGCCGAACCCCGCGGTGGTCAGCGGTATCTGCGTCGGGCTGCCGGAGTACGAGATCATGTCGGCGTTGAGCCGCACGTACCAAAGATTCGGGTTGCCGTAATACAGGTAGGCCTGCCCGTCGTCGTCGATGAAGACGGTCGGATCGATCTCACTGTTCTCCACCAGCGGGTGGCCGAGGGCGTCCCGGAACGGGCCGGTGGGGCTGTCCGACACCGCCACGCCGATGGCGAATTGGCCGGTCGCCCGGACCGACACCGGCACGTACCAGTAGAACTTGCCGCCCCGTTCGACGGCCTGGCCCGCCCACGCGTTGGCGCCCGCCCAGCTGAAGGTGTTCAGGCTGAGCGGTGAGCCGTGGTCGGTCCAGTTGACCATGTCGGCGGAGGACCACACCCGCCAGTCCTTCATCACGAAGGAGGTGGAGCCGTCCTCGTCGTGCCCGGTGTACAGGTAGACCCGGCCGTTGTAGACCAGCGGTGCCGGGTCGGCGGTGTAAATGTGTTGCACGATCGGATTGTCTGCCCGGGCCGTGGCCGGAAAGAACGCCGTCATACAGAGAAGGCCTACCACCAAGGCGAGGACGCGTTTCGACGACCACCGAAGTGTGAATTTCACTGGTTGATTCCCTTGTTCGGGTGGGATATGAAGGGATGCCGTCGGCGGGGACCGCCGGCAGCCGGACCTTTAGCGCTGCAGCGTCAGCAGGCCCGGCCGGTACGGCAGGAGGCCGTATTCCATCCCGTCGGTGCCGGGGTCGCGCCCCTGGTAGAGGAACTGCAGATTGCAGGGGTCGATGGTCTTGGTCTGGTCGGGGTTGGTGCGGACCAGATCGCCGTGGCTGATGTCGTTGGTCCAGGTCGCGCCGCTGTTGGCCTTGCCGGCGAAGGGGTTGCTCTGGGTGTCGGCCTGCGGTGTCCACGTGCCGTCCAGGCTGGTGGCCGTGAACGAGCGGAAGAAGCGGCCGCGCCAGTCCTGCGCCTCGACGATCATGAGGTACTGGTTCTGGCCCTGGACCTTGTAGACCTCGATCGCCTCGAACAGGTTGGCCGGCGTGTCGCTCATGATCTTCGTGGACGACGAACCGAAGCTGCCCGGGAAGTTGCCGATGGGCATGCTGGCGCGGTAGATGCCGCCGCGGTCGTCGGCGAAGAACAGGTACATGTTCTTGTCGTCGGCGATGAGGGTCTGGTCGATGGGGGCCGCAGGGTCGGGGAGGGTGCCCGAGAACAGCTGCTGCTGCGCGGACCAGCCGTTGGGGTTGGTGGGGTCGCTCGAGGTGCGATAGGAGAACGGGTCCGGCCAACCGCCCCACTGGTAGGCGAGCACCCAGATGTTCTTCGGGGCGAAGTAGAACAGCGTCGGCGCGATGGCGTCGAAGGGCATTCTGTTCTGGGTGGCCGACGCCATGTCGGACCAGTTCGTGAAGGGGCTGAAGACCGTCGATTCCCAGCGCCCCTCCTCACCGGCGAGGGTGTTGTGCGTCGTGGCATAGACGACGTGCTTGCCGTTGTGGACGACGTTGGTGAAGTCCTTGAGCGAGGCCCACCCCGCGCTCGGGGTTGCCAGCGGGCCGGTCGATGTCCAGCGGTACGTCGACGGCAGCGCGCAGACGCCCCCGTCCACCTTGACGAGTTGCCACTGCTGGTTGGTGCCGCCCCAGTCGCTATACTGCACCACGTTGGCGCCGTCGTTGGTGGCTGCGTTCTGGACCTCGACCGCCTTGTTGCTGTTGCGGTTGATCAGCCGGACGTAGCCGCCGTCGGAGTCGGCGAGCCGGAACTGCTGGTTGGTGCCGCCGTGGTCGGTCCACTGGTGGATGGCGGCGCCGTCGGCTGTGGACCAGCTGGACACGTCGATCATCTTGCCCGAGTGGCGTGCCTTGAGCCGGTAGTAGCCGCTGCCGGAGT